>CAZYRH010000091.1:0-9850 GCA_964650395.1 uncultured Ignavibacteriales bacterium | reverse complement strand
CATCATCCAGAAAGTGCAGTATATGCGTGTCCGTAAGGAGATAGATGTCTCAGACAATGCCCTGGTGGTATTGAAGCGGCGCTACCTTATGAAGGATAAGGAAGGTCGGATCATTGAAACACCCAGGGAATTATTTATCCGGGTGGCCAAGTTCATCGCCGAGGCCGACCGCAATTACAGTGCCGACGATGAGCAGGTTGATGCAACTGCCCAGAGTTTTTTTGATGTCATGGCTGGGTTGGAGTTTTTGCCAAATTCACCCACTCTGATGAACGCCGGTCGGCCACTGGGGCAGCTTTCGGCCTGTTTCGTTTTGCCCGTGGGGGACTCTATGGAGGAAATCTTCGAGGCCAACAAACATGCCGCCCTGATTCACAAATCCGGTGGCGGAACCGGTTTTTCGTTCTCGCGCCTGCGGCCGCGCAACTCGATTGTCGCCTCGACCTCCGGAGTGGCATCGGGACCGGTGTCCTTTATGAAGGTCTTCAACGCCTCAACTGAGGCGGTCAAACAGGGGGGAACCCGCCGCGGGGCCAACATGGCGGTACTCCGTGTCGATCACCCTGATATTCTCGAATTTATCTCATGTAAAGATGATCCGTACGAAATCACCAACTTCAATATTTCCGTTAGTATCACTGATGCTTTTATGGAGGCGATGGAGAAGGGCGCCAAGTATCCTTTGTATAACCCGCACACTGGCAGAACTCACGAAGTGGACGGAGAGGAAGTTTTTCTGGACGCTAGAGAAGTCTTTGACCTGATAGTTGATCACGCCTGGCGGACAGGTGAGCCAGGAGTCGTTTTTATCGACCGGATGAACCAATCCAACCCAACCTACCCTTCAGAGACTATCGAGGCCACCAATCCCTGCGGCGAACAGCCTCTACCTCCATATGATTCCTGTAATCTCGGCTCGATCAACCTGGGGAAGTTTGTTTTGAGTCCCCTTCCGAACGACTATTCCATTTCAGACCCCGCCGCTGGCGTTGACTGGGAGCGGTTTGGCGCCGTGGTGCGCACAGCCGTCCATTTTCTTGACAATGTTATAGATCAAAACGCATATCCAATCAAAGCTATTGAGACCCAGACCAGGAAAAACAGGCGGATCGGACTTGGCATTATGGGCTGGGCTGATATGCTGGTAAAGCTGGGCCTCCCTTACAATTCCGAACAAGCGTTAGAGTTGGCTGAGCGGGTTATGGCGTTCATTGAGGCCGAGGCCCGCAACCACTCCTCCGAGCTGGCTAAAACCAGAGGGAAATTCCCCAATTGGGAAGGATCGATCTATCGGCAGGACAATATCGCTATGCGCAACGCTGCTCTCACAACCATCGCTCCCACCGGCTCCATCTCAATCATAGCAGGTTGTTCCTCCGGGATTGAGCCGTACTACGCTATTGCTTTTGAGCGGAATGTGTTGGATGGCACCAGGCTGGTGGAGGTCAATCCATTATTTGAGGCTGTTGCCCGCCAGCAGGAGTTTTTCTCGGAACAGCTCATGAAACGCCTCGCCTACCGGCGCTCGCTGGCAGAAATCGAAGAAATACCTGATTCGGTCAAGACTGTTTTTCTCACCGCCACCGACATCTCGCCCGAAGATCACATCCGAATGCAGTCGGCGTTCCAAAAACATTGTGATTCGTCGGTTTCCAAGACAATTAACTTCGCCGAATCGACCACACGCGCCGATATCAAACAGGCCTTTGAACTGGCCTACCGTATGGGCTGTAAAGGTGTAACGGTTTATCGGGATAAATCCCGCCCCGACCAAGTTCTTTCGACTTTGACACAAACTGCCGGCAAGATCAAAAAGGTACAGGTGCAGCAGCGGCCTGGCATCTTGAGCGGCATAACGGAGAAAATCAAAACCGGCTATGGGAATCTTTACGTTACGATAAATACCAAAAACGGTCAGCTGTTTGAAGTTTTTGCCCACATCGGCAAGTCCGGCTATACCACGATGGCCGACACCGAAGCCATCTGCCGGTTGATTTCGCTGGCTCTACGCTCTCAGGTGCCGGTAGAACAGGTTATCCGTCAACTGCGAGGGATTGGCGGCTCCAGCCAGATTTACTCGGGCGGTTCCAAGATATTCTCCATACCGGACGCCATTGCTCAAGTTTTGAACAGGCACTTCGGCACATCAGAGCAAGGTGGAGAAGGCGTTGCTGATTCGGCAGAAATCTGTCCCGAATGCGGGGGGGCAATGGTCTTTGACGCCGGCTGCTTCACCTGTCGATCTTGTGGTTATTCCACCTGCTAATTCTACCGATAACATACTGGTGAACCCTAATTTTAGACGATTTGCAACGACTCAATGACACCGGATAATTACATTCCCATCGGTCGAACTTCTCTGGCAAGAAACGGCAGCGTTTCCCTTCAGGTCCAAACCGAGTACGCCGCTCGACCTTATCCCCGTGTCACAACCACGGTGCTTAATAGCGGTCAGGTTGTACAGAAGATTGAAAAGCGGCTGAATCATCCTGTAGAATCTCTTGAGGAGCAATCCCGCGCTGAAACTATAATCCGGCGGCAGCATGGCGAGGTTGTGACTATCATCCAGAAGGAATCGGCAGTTGAAAATCTCACACTGGTTGGCGACTATGATTTGGAAAGTGAAAATTCATCTGTGTATGACCGCTTAACCTCGATACCAGGCTTTCAGTATGTTTTTAGGCTTAGCGCTGACGGGACTTTTAGCAGCGAGAATACCTCCAGGCAGTTCAGAAAAGCCTTTACCCCGGTATTTAAGCATCTTCGAGAAATCGTTGAGATTTTCGCATTTCTGCCGGGAGGACAGAATGTGCGACAAAAAGGGGTGTATGAGGTCGAACGGGATCGTCTCTATTTTGTATCAGCCGGCAGTGAATGTTACTTCGTGACCGTGCAACCAACCGGCGATGCAATCAATTACGAAGTTGCTCTCCAGAAAGCTCTTCTCGGCGCTGATTAGCATTGAAGTGTCTTTCGCAGAAGTTTCAACCGTGTCGCTCTTTGACCTGCTGGATTAACATGGCTATTGTGGGAGGGCCGGTTTTTTGGGGCTCTCTGGCAGGCTTAATGGATCTTTCTATCAAGCAAGAAACCTGCCCTCGAAAGGGCAGGTTTCTTTATTTTCGGGAGAGAGATCAGTGATTTGAAAAAACTCTCACCGTTATCACGGTAAAGGGTTTTTGCAGCCACTCCCCGCATCTTGTATTCGCTGCCATCTTTGCAAATGGGTCGCGGCGTCTACGCAGCGATGAAGAGGCGACCTTCATTGGTCTCGTGTTAGAATTTTTCAAATAACATGTCTCTCTCCGCTTCTCTATAATATAATAATAATAATCGCCAATTATACAACAATTATTTACTCCTTGTTGCCAGGCGAAGGGCAATTAACTATTTTGTTTACAGACTGTAACTTATGATCTGGAGCGACCTTTGATTCGATCTATCGGTCTCGATATTGTTGACGTATCCCGCATAAAGAAAGACGTGGAAAGATTCGGTGATCGATTTGTGAAACGTATTCTCGGGGAGATGGAAATCTCCACATTTGTCACCCGTATAGACAAAGAGGTCTTTCTCGCAGGACGTTTTGCAGCCAAGGAAGCAGTCATAAAGGGGCTTAGCCCTTTTTTAGAGAAGCGCCCTTCACTCAACGTAATTGAAATAGTCAACGATACCACCGGCCACCCTGAACTGTCGTTGCCGACGGAGATTCAAAAGAAGCTGGGCAAGGCTAAATGTATTCTTTCATTGACCCATGAAAGAAACTATGCTGCAGCAGTAGCGATCTTTGCGGAGGAAAAATGAATCAGGATGAAGTTGTCAGATTGTTCGATGAATCAGGCGCTCTTCTGACCGGCCACTTCAAGTTGTCTTCAGGCCGTCATTCCGATATTTACTATGAAAAGTCCACGCTCTTGAAGCAGCCGACCATTTGTACGAGAATCTGTGAAGAGATGGCTTCCCGCTTCAAGGACAGTCAAGCTGCAACCGTGGTAGGACCGACCACCGGCGGAATTATCATTGCCTATGATGTCGCTCGCTACCTTGGTGTTGAGGCGATCTTCGCTGAGCCGGGTGAGAACGGCCGGGTGTTCAAGCGGGGGTTTTCCCTCAGACCAAAACAGAAGGTAGTCATTGTAGATGACGTTTTGACTGCAGGCACGTCAATACGTGAGGTGATCCGTTTGGTGAAATCTTATCAGGCGGACATTGTCGGCATAGGTGAAATACTCGACCGCTCTAATGGAGCTGTAACGTTTGATTATCCCTTTTTCGCTCTGGCGACAGTGCATGCCGATGACTGGGATCCTAGTGAGTGCCCCCTCTGTGCTAAGGGAATCCCTCTAACCCAACGAGGCAGCAGGAAATTTTAACGAGGTGTGATAAAGCTCAAATCTCTGTCATAGCGAGCGAAGCGATCTCAACTTCACACTCATGCCTTAGGAAAGCACCCTCTTATCGATATAATTGCCGGACAGTAGTGAGTTGGCTTATATATACCGCATCATACTTCGATTTTGCGTCCGCATGATGTAGATCGAAAAACTATATCTGGCACTCAGAGTCATCCTGAGCGAAGTCAAAGAGTAATGGCGTGTGGCGTATTCTTAACCCGGTCTTACATTCGTATCATCACAAACCAGATTATTTTACTGCCGCTTATTACTCTACCAAAATGACAATATCTTCTTTTATTATTGCTGGAAATGACTGACCGGCTGGAATGACACCCTCCGTTCCCTTGATAAACAGGCCGAAGATGAGCAAATATGACAACGTCTTGCGACCCTTTCCCTTGGCCCTAATGGTGCCGGTGCCATCGTCAGTTATAGATTTGAGCGCTATCTTTTTGTCGCCTTCCGCCTTGTAACTTCCGTCCGGTTCAAGTTCCAACAGCTCCACCTCAACGCTGCCCGGCTTACCCCCTCTTCCGGCCGACTTGACCGACTTGACTCGCGCCAATCCCTTAGCGCCATCCTTGACGGCAATAATACCGCCATAATTCACTTCCCCATCAAGACGGATTGGGACAAGGTCCCCCGGGGCAACGTACTTGGAGGAAATATCCTGCTCGAAGACAACTTGCACCTTGGTACCTGCTGCCAGTGGGATATTCGCCTTAGCCCCGATTGCCAAGAGGACGAAAACAAGAATGACTGCCGCTGTCGCACTTACCTTTCTAAATCCGTTTCGCATAACTCACTCCTTTGTCAGCTTTAACAATAATGCTTTTCTAAAAGCCAGGCAAGTCGTCTATGGGATTCTTCTCAAACTTTATGGTGATTTTTTGTCCTAAGTGAAACTGAATATCGCCGTTCATATCGAATATTGCAAAACGGTTATCAAGAATCACAATGTCAGTGGGACTTTTACCCCAGGTCTCCTCGGTCGGATCTTGATGATTCTTGTCAAGTGCTATGTGGATGTGGTCTCTAGCGCGCCACGTAATACTGGAAGTATTTCCCTTAAGAAGCAAATAGCCCGATTGCCACTCACCTTCCTTGCCGTTCTTCTTGACAAGAATATGTACATGATAACCCTCAGGGCAATACGTAAGACTAAAGCTATACTTACGGCGGTCTTTGTTAAAGCAGTTTGCTTTTGTCAGGTAAGTTCTGATGCTGTCAATAGTGCCCTCTCTTGCCGGGTCACCGCTTAATCTCGCTTCAAGAGTCTTCAATTCTTTAACCGCCGTGACCAATAGGTACTTAGGATCGTCTTGATGTTCTTTGACCTTGGCTACAAGCTGCTCAAATTTGGAGCCTGCCTTATAAACGGTCTTTTTTTCCTCTTCCTTCTGCTGCCGTGCTTGAGTTGCCTCTGTCAGAGCCTCACCCAGAGCTTTTTCGTCCCTACTCAAGTCCTTATCGTAGCGGCTCTTATCATGATCAACCTGTTCTACAATCCTTTGCCAGGCAGTGTCGGACTCAGCCGGGTTGAGAATTGATTCTTTGAATAAATCCCAGTATGCCAAAACCCTTCCGCTGCGATCGTAAAGAGTCGATGTGTCATCCCACTGGCGGAAACCGTTCAAGCCGGTCTCCACTTTTATGTGGATAGAGTCAAGAATGAGACTGTCATTACTTGGGTTTATAACAGGCCAGCGGCTTTTATCGCGGACGATATCGGTAAACTTGGCAATCACTCGGTCGAGTTCGGCTTTGGCGGCGTTTACACCGAGTCCTCGGTATTGCATGCGAAGCTGACTGGCTGCCACCCGGAACCGATCGAAGAACCACTTCACGATCCAGCTATGTTCGTAACGATCATACGTTTGAATGATCTTTCGTCTCTCTTCACTTGAAACCATAAGCTTGTTGTTGTGATGTGGCTGGAGGATATTATCCTCGACATGCTCGGCTCGGGACAAAAGAAACTGGAAGTGGTATAGGTTGGGCAAGGAAAACAGGCCGATCCAGATTAAGCTCAGCACCGCAGCGTATTTTGTCAGCGTCCGAATTTTCGATATTCTGCGGCTGCGTCTGATGGAGTTCAGTATCCAATAAAATGGTTCCTTGATACCAACAGGACGTATCTTGGAGGGAGGTTTATAGATGGAGCGCTCAACATCGGTACTGATCTTCTCGGGTTCCTGACCGGTGTTTGATACGAAGAATATCTGGAAGTCCAGCGTCCGACCAACTACGACTTTCAGAAACTCCTTCAACTTCACCAGGATATCCCGTACTGTGCCGGCCCAGGTGGAGTTGGATGCAATTTTGTTGTTGGTTAAGACTTTCTCTAAAAATAGCTCGTAGTCTTCGGCAAGGAAGTTTTCGTCTTCGCCACTTATTAAAATGGACTGGCTTTCTGATGAAAATCCAGGCAGGATGTCCGCCTTGGTAACCACCAAAGCAATCGGAATTGGCAGTCGCCGATTCAGTGGCGCCAGGTGTTCTAACATATTCACAAAGGAGGCCACATGCGCTTGGGTACGAGCTTCGGACCCCAGCATTTTGGGGTCATAAAAAAATATAATACCGTTACAGCCCGACATGAAATCGATCACTTTTTCGTTGAGGTCATGTCGTTGCGAAATGGAAACAGCGTGGCCGGTGTAATCATAGGTAACCACAGGTACTTTCTTTTTCCTGTCAACAATTGCTGTAAACGACAGAATCTTGTCCGATTGGGTGGGATCAGGAAACTTCTTTTCCTCACGAAGATCAACCACGGTGCCTACGCCCGTGGCTGTACCCATCCCCCAAATTGCCCGGTAGTTGTTTAGAAACTCGCTGGCGGTGGTGTTATCAGTAACCGACATTTGCAGGTTTTTGGCAACCTTGCAGTCTTCATTAAGGACGGTGAAATACACGGTCTTGCCGGAGTTGGCGTGACCGTAAACACCGATACGAACTCCTGAAGGCCACTCAAATCCGCCGGTGGTGGCGGTACCCTTGCCCTTGCGTTTAGAGGCGGCTTTGGAGCCTTTTTTGAAGACCTTGAAAACTTTGCCGAATTTCACCGCTTGCTCACATCCCTGTTACACCGCCAAGAGGTTACCATTCACCTGCCAGTCTCGCCTTGCATCGTTTGAGATCGCTTTTCAAGCTGGTCGAACCGATCCCTCGCATAGCTGCCCCACTTCATGGGAATATAGATCGCTAGCAAAATGAAAAGAACAATGATCAGTCCATAGAAGAGAAAGGCTGGGTTACGCTGCGTGATGACCAGCTTAAAGTACCGCCAGTTCGAAAAGGCGCCCTTGAACTTCCCACCCAGTTCGCCTAAGAAGGCCTTCACTTTGGACCAGAAATCTTTCTTGATGAGGTAATCCCATTCCTTCAGATAATGTTCACCCAACCTGCTCTTCCGGGCCAACTTGCTGAAGGTGTCAATCCTCTGCAAATGAAATTCGAGAGAGGTTCGATCCTTTATGAGGTCGTCTCCCAACTGGTGCCGCCGACGCGCCAGTTCAAGGAACTTCAGCGGATCGCTCAGTGCGGCAAACTGCTCCGGGCTTAGGTCAGCCTTTAGTCTTTTACCGAAACTGTTCAGGTAGCGGGCTATTTCGTGCATGAGAAAGGAGTTTAGGCGGTGGTTGTTGTTCAGGCTTCCCTCACGAAACAGCAGGGGAACCAGATAGCTCACAAAAAAAGGAACATCCTGTTTGACAGCTCGAACACCCCGGCAGTAGCTGTAGGCCCGATTGGACTGGCCGTCGATATCAGCCTCTGACTCAAAAAAGGTGACCAGGACCTGTACGGTCAATTGACGGAGATCGGAGCTGGTCAGGGGGGATTGCTTGATCTTGTCGAGAAAGTACTGATCGAGATCGACAGCCTTGTCGCGCTGCTGGCGCAAGGCCTGGAATACAGCGCAGATACCGTTGTATGTCTGCAGGAATGCCTCGGTTTCAAACTGCGCATAGTTGTTTTCGTACCTATCAAGATATCTGAAAAGGTCCTCTACATATGATCTTACCGCAACGTCTTCTGTCATTTTGTGGCACTGCCTAAACAGCGTAAACAATTAAGTCCATTTTTCCTAAGTTCGCAAACATCTCAGCCTCTCCAGCGCCGCGGAAAATCAGGGTGACCTGACGTACAGAAGGTGACTTGAGCATATCCTCCGGGCGTAGAGCCACTTTGTTACCGAAAGTCACTGTGTCAACCTCCACCGGGTCCGTCTCGCCCAAGCCGCGGGCTTCGTTCAAACCAAGTCGCACCTGCATGCTTGACCACTGGGCAGTACTGAATAGGTCCTTAGTAATCAGTATAATTGTATCAGATATGGCGCGTGGTTCAGGAATGTCAATCAGCAGATAGCTCAGCTCTCCCACCTGCTCCAGCCTGCTGCCACCGTACTCCACCATCCGGTAGGTCCGGCCGTGATACGTCAGCGTGTCGGTAGCCACCGCTTGGGGACCAAGCTGTTCCTTTTTAACCTGGGCTAAAAATCCGAGGATGCCGCGCAAGCTCCCCATTATCTCGTCTATTGCGCGCAGATGTTCGCTGAGGTCGGTGTGATTGTATTCGGACAGCAGGAACCCGTCTACTGAAGACATAAACCGGCCTACCTCAGACCCCATTTGCTTAACGAAGAATCTTTCGTTCAAGAAATCCTTTAGGCCCGGCTTAAGATTCAACAGGGTAGAAAAGACGCGAAAAAGCTTCTTAAAGAAGATTACCAGATGAAGCGGGTGAAACGCATTTTTTCCAATCACGAAATCATCCAGGGTCAACGACAGATGGTAGGCAAACTGGTAAATGGTCTCGCGGAAAGCGGTTTGCAAACCGGTCTGCTCACCTGCCAGCGCCCCGCCGGCAACTATAGCTGCGTACGCGCGTGACGAAAGGGACAGTAAGTTTTCCAGCCGGTTTCTATAGTCAGCCGCCCTTTGCATCAATCGTTCATCAGCATTCAGACTCAGACAGGGTGGATAATAGCCGTCGGAATAGGCAACCTCATTGCCGTTAATATTCAACTCCGCAATCTGCAGGTATTGCCCCTGTGGAAGATTGGGTGGTTGACCAAGAGTTAGGCAGTAATTACCGACCTGATAAGGTATGCGGGGGAGATCCTCCTGGGGGTCGGGCTCGCCTAATTGTTTTTTTGCCGTAGTGTCAATCCCTACGTAGACCGGTACGGTTGAAGTGTCAACTTCCTTCTCAGCCTGAACGGCGCCTGGATTCGACTCATTTATCTCTATGATGCTGCTGTCCGGCGTTACTGCTTGACACCGCACCACTTCAACACTCAAGCGGTTGGCGCTTACTGAGAGGTTGAGACTCAATGCCGGCTTTCCCGAATGCGACTTCCGCACCAGGCCGTACTGATCGCCGGTACTGAGCGCGTACCATCGAGCCAGCTCTTCAAAGTATTTTTCCTGGTCCTTCAGGTGCTGCTG
>CAZYRH010000090.1:4066-9873 GCA_964650395.1 uncultured Ignavibacteriales bacterium | reverse complement strand
GTGCACCCAAACATCTCGACCGTCCTGGGTATATCTCTCTTCGATATCCTCTATCTTCTCCGATTCCATAATCCTTTTGTCGTCTGCCCTGTATTTTTCAGCCAATTCTTTAGGATGAAAATCGTAATCTGTCTTCCCGGCTATTTCATCCGGCTTTATTCTTAGGTCACGAGCATAATTCTGATTACACGATACATAGACTAAGTTCTCGTCTTTAAGAAAGATTCTTTGCGGGAGGTTTTCAACCAGCGTTCTGTACCTGTTTTCACTCTCCCTTTGCGCCTCCTCTGCCCGCTTGCGCTCGGTGATATCCAGAATGATGCCTTGGTAGTGCGTGATAATCCCGTTCTTATCACGTCTTATCCAGGTACGGTCATCCACCCAACGGACTTTTCCCGCTTTGGTAATAATCCGGTATTCCTGCGTAAAACTGTCGCATACCTCTTTATTGCTGTGTTGAAGTACCTCGGCTGCAACTCGCTCCAAGTCGTCCGGATAGACAATCCTAGCATAAGGGATCTGTCCGGAATAAAAATCTTGGGGCTTATATCCAAACTGCTCGACATTGTCCGAGACGAGTTCCACCGGCCAGCCTTCTGCAGCTCGCCAGAGAAAGGCCACAGCGGGACTGCGGTTAATTATCCATTCCAATTCCTTCCGTCTTTCGGATTGCTCCCGCAGCGTCTCCTCCGTCTTTTTTTGCTCGGATAAGTCAACATCAATACAGAAGAGTAAGGGTTCTTTCCCTTCAACATAGACAGCTGTATGTATAGAGTATACAGGAACCAAATGGCCTTTCTTGTGTAGTAACATTAATTCACCAGGCGGCATAAGCTCCCCAGATTTCCTGACCTTTTTCCCTATTTCAAGGGCCTTTTCAAAAAGGGGCTTCAGATCTGGCGGAATAATCAAGTCTCCGAGGTTTTTTCCAATTGCCTCACGGACTGTGTAACCGTAGACTTCCTCGCTTGCTTTGTTCCAGTAGACAACCGTTCCATCTGGTCTATACCCTTGTATAGACACTCCGGGGATGTACTTCGTCAGGTTACGAAACCGCTCCTCGCTCTCACGCAGAGCGTCCTGGGTTTTGTTGTATTCTTCGATGGCGATGAGTTCTTCCTGGGCGGTCTTGAGATCCTCCAGGGCGATATTCAGTCTGTCTCTCTGTTGAGAAATAAATTTGTTCTGCTTTCTGGTGCGGTACCAGTTAAACCAGATAAGAACCACAACCAGGCACATCGGTAAAAAGGCAGCTAAAAAGGCCAGCAGCGGGTTACGGGAAAATATAGCGTTCCAGGGAGTCTTGACGATCGTGAGAAAGTACGTGACTCGACCGACGTTGCCGGCCACGATAAGCTCATACCTCTTTGGGGCTTTCCCTGTCTTGAACACTGATGACTTTCCGTAATGTAAAGCCTCACCTTCGCCAAATTGAGCCAGTGGTCTGAACTCCTTGCTTAAAAGCCATAATTTGTTGTCCATAGTAGCGACCAGAAGCTGATTCTCGCGGCTGCCCAGAAAGTCACCGCAACCCCATACCTGCGCCCCAGTATAGAATTTGGCTTTTCGAATGGGCGTTAGCCCCTGGTCGAAGATTGTGATGCTGCCATCAGTGAGCGAAACAAAAACCTCCTTAGAGCCATCGGAATCGAAGTCCAGCATTCTGACACCTTTGATGATCCGTCCAACTCCAAGATCAATAGAATCCAGCATGCCACCGCGCCAGTCATATATCTTAAACATTCCACCATGTTCTGTAGAAGTATCGCTCGAGCTTTTTGAAGATTGATACCGGCAGGTCGTCAAAACATCGGTCGTGCCGTCACCGTCATAGTCAATGAGAACGGGCGTGCAACGGCTAAAGACACCGCCGGTTTCCCTTTTCCAATGCAGTCTGCCGTTTTCATCCAGAACGATAACATAAGAGTGCTGATCGTCCATGTCACCAGCGGTGGCGGCATTCCCTTTTGAAGATACGCCGAACACTATGGCCGGTTTGGTCCCAGGTGCAAGAGGCTCTACATAGGTATCTGTCGAGTTGATAATGCCTGCAACCGGATACTCCCACACGACTTCATCGTTGACCCAGTCAACACACATTAATTTCCGGGGATAAAGATCATAGCCTACATCACAATTCACCAGCAGTTCTACAAATCCATCCCCGTTGAAGTCGTGCACTCCGCAGAAAATGCCCGATCCATCCCAGAAGCCGTTGCCGTCTCTATCCTGACCCACTACGAGAGGTCGTCGATATATTCTTCTTTGATGAGGATCGATAATGTCGAGCCAGAGAGTATCCCGCGTTGTATACGTGACCGCCACTTCGATCACGTTGTCGCCGTTAAAATCATAGGGGAAGTGAGACGCGATGTGAGTCGTATTGACGTTTATCTGAGATAGAATTTTCTTTTCCTTAGTATCGGCATAAAACAGGATGGCGGTCAGGCTGTCGGCAGGCCGCCAGTTATTTCCGATTGAGTACATCCCGATGACACCGTTGCCATAGATGTCCACGGGAACGAACTCCTGAAAGATGGTGTTGCCCGCGTTTCCTATTCCCACTCGCTTTTTCTTAATAGCAAACTTATAGGGAAGGATAAAGGGGTCATCAACCGGTTTAACTCGATAATACCCTTCCGAATCGACCTTTCCGGAACAGCCGGGAATCAAGACCGACAAGAAGATAAGAACGAGTGCAACACGTATCCGTTTCACGATAAGCTCTCTGCATTGGGGCATTTTTATTAAATAATGCAGTAAGGACAATCAGGTCAAGAAGGGAAAGGGTGACGACGTAATTTGATTCATACTTCAGCTAATTCCGTTTTCCAGCAGCCTTGCTACAACTCCCCACGTATTGAATAGCATATGAACAATTATTGCAGGTATAAGACTTCCAGTCTTTTCTCGATAGTATCCCGCTATAATGCCCAGGATGATTGCTGATAAGACAATAAACAGGACCGTTAGATGTTTTGCACCCGATGTCAGCAGAACCATGTGCATAAGCCCAAAAAACAGAGCCGCCACAAGTACCGGAAGGCTTATATAAAACTTATATATAGTGGTCCTATAGTTTGCAAGGGGAGCAAGAAAACCAAGTAGAAAACCTCTGGTCAAAAACTCTTCAGCAATACTGGCGTAAACACAGATAAGAACCATGATCTGAAGCAAAGAGAATTCTTGAAGAAAGTCTGGTTCGCCATTGAGCGACAACAGGTTTCCCACAGCGTAGAGAACTCCTGGGACAATCGCACCAACCAGAATTGGTCCCCCTAAACACTTCAAACTAACACTTTTCAGTCCGTACGTAGACACTTTCCCCTTGCTGAATAGATATATTAAAATAAGAGAAAGAGTCAGCATTGTGGTGTGAGTAATTGCTCCATCCCAAGCAGGAGATTCTACCGATCGTGCCAGTATCACTATGGTAGCAACCACACCGCATACAACAAGAACAAGAAATCCAATAAGGACGGCAATAATGATCCTTAGCACAGCGCTCATGTCTTTACCTTCTGCTTAACGGCCGATCCAGATGGTGGCGAAGAAGCTGGCTCATTGTTCTACTCCGCTCACCATAACATCAATGTAGAATCGAATGGCATTGGTGAAGTGGAACCATATCCGGCGTAATGTAACGATTTTCGGCAGAAGAACGATAGAATGGGAAAAGACAGGCTATACCTGTCATCCTGAGAGGAGAGGGTGTGTCATAATCATGAATGTTAACCACATAAACCCTATAAACTGTCTTTGCGAGGAGCGTAGCGACGTGGCAATCTCTTGTTACGGAAGCAATTGCACCACTGAGATCGCCACGCTCCCTTTGGTCGCTCGCGATGACGCTGTATTGCGACACACCCCCAGAGTCGAAGGATGAGTGAATTCAGGGGTTAATTGGCCAAGCAGTGCAGATTCCATGGACGGGTTAAAAAAACTCCTCAGGTCTGGCTACCCACCTTGATCTTGTTCAAAGCGTCAAGAACCTCATCAAGCTGTTCTCGCCGGAACGTGACGCCTTTCTTTGTCGGGAGCCACTCTTCTTCGTTTGAAAGAAAATAGATTCGCAATGACACCAGGTCGTGCCCTTTGTATTCGCTGTTTTCGATTACCAGCTTTTCTGTCGGCGATCTCTCCAGTTCAAAGTGCATAGTGTATCCTTTAACCTTATACCGGTCTTATCTTTTGTAGCCAATAGTGCGGAGGAATTCACTCCGTTCTTTTTTGTCATCATCGGTCTCGACACCAAGCGGTGTAAAGCCGTCGATTACACCCAACACTCCCCGCCCCAGATCGGTCTCAGCAACGATAATTTCAAGAGGATTGGCGGTAGCACAGAAGATATGGCATACCTCACTGACGTTTTTAATACGGTTCAGGACATTGACCGGGAAGCCGTCTTTCATATAGACAAAAAAAGTGTGCCCGCAACCCACATCAAAAGCCGCTTTTGCAGCCATCTTGATAAGGTCGTCATTGTTACCGTCAGTGCGGATTAAACGTTTTTGGGAAGCTTCACAAAAGGCGATCCCGAATTTCACGCCTGGCGATGACTCCACCAGAGTCTCATAGAGATCTTCCACCGTTTTGATAAAATGAGTTTGGCCAAATATTACGTTTCCGTCCGAAGGTATATCCACCTTCACAATTTTGGTTTTGAAATTGCCATCAGTCATCGTTAGCCTCAAAAACTACAGCCTTTATGCCACTGTTTATACGTGGGTTTCGATAGTATTCAGTGCTGGCGAACTTGACTCCAAAGAAGAAAGCCGTATTACCTTTCCCTTCAACATCATACTGTCGCGGTATCCAAAAGCCGTCGGGTGTCAACGCGTACAGTATCGACATTTTTAACTGCTTGAGCTTAAACATTGTCTTCTTCGCGAGTTTGGCCGGGGAAAAATCGACTCTGACAAGATGGAACGATTCCGCCTCAAAATAATAGTCGCCATCGATAAGGTCACTTTGTTTTTCTTTGGATCTGACGCTGAAGTGATGACAGACGGAACCGTTAATTTTCTCTACCGCCACACCCTCGTAAGTTATCGTATACTGTGCTCGATGATCAGGATAGAATGGGCTCAGTACGGGGTATGAGATATCTCTCGTCTTTCTTTTTTTCTTCTTTTCGATGCGCTTGGCAGCCTCTTTGTCCCGCTCCTCGAGTGTTTGCAGCTTTCCGTCCTTGTAATATTCGAGGAACTCTTCGTGGTACCAGGTAGTATCAGGTAGGTATTTAACATAGACCTTTTTGACAAAGCGCTTCTCTTCCTTAAAACTACCGTCATCCTCTTTCTTCCCCTCCATGTACTCCGCATCAAAGATGACATCTGTGACTTCTAATCGTTGCTTTTCTTCAATGGCTAAGATTCTCCCAATCAAGGCCTCCGGGTCAATACCGGCCTGATTCTGTGCCGCCAGCGCCGGAGGTGCCTTTAGACCAACAAACGCACTCAACAAAAAGACCAAAACCAATAACATCTTGGCATTCATTGTCACCCTTCGTGAATAAGAATCGTTTCGATTAAATCCCCAACCACAATCTGGTCGACAACATCCATTCCGGCCACAACCTGTCCAAAGACGGTATAGCGTCCTTCGAGGTGTGGCTGCGGTGACAGCGTAATGAAAAACTGCGATCCGCCGGTATCTCTTCCAGAAGAAGCCATTCCGACAGTCCCACGCGTGTAAGGTTCATCCGAGTATTCACTCCTGATATAATATGACGGCCCTCCCCAGCCATCGCCGCGCGGGTCACCACCCTGGACGACAAAATTAGGAACCACGCGATGGAATGTCAG
>CAZYRH010000090.1:0-3966 GCA_964650395.1 uncultured Ignavibacteriales bacterium | reverse complement strand
GCGCACACCATGGGGTCTTCATCATTGAAAAGCACCGCCAGACGCGGCACCACGTTCTTATTACCAACCAGTCCAAACGCCTTGGCGCAGGCCACTTTTACATACGGATCACCTTCGGCAACCAGCGAATCGATGAGATTGACTGCTCGATCTTTCTGAATAGAAGCAACGTATTTGACCACCGCGGCCACTATATTAGAGGAAGGCTCCGCCGCGAGAAGCGACAAAGCGATGTCCGCACCCCGGTCATTTTTCTGCCGCCGCAACGCATCGAGCAGTTCGATGATCAGCTTCTCATCCTTTTCCCTGCCCAGTTTTCTGACAAGTTGTCGGCGTGCCTCTTTACTGTTTTTCTTGGCCAGTTCCCTGACCGCCTGGGCCACCACACCGGGATTCACATCATTAAGAGCTATAGAGAGATAGTGCTCAGCCTCTGTCGATGGCACTTCTCCCAGCCCGCGCACAGCCAGCGATCGAGCAAACGGATCAGCATCGGCTAGGAATTCTACAAAGACCGGTTCCGCTTCATTAACTCCAAGTCTGGCTAAAGCGAACAGAGCGACTTTCCGCACCAAATCGTCAGGCTCACTTTTTATAAGGGTGACAATGTCACCTCCCTTGGATTTGGCGCCGGCCCGATAGAGAGCCATGCAGGCAGCCTCGCGAACATCAGGCGAGGGATGCGAAAGGTATTCCACAAATTGGTCGGCAACCTCGACCATGCTGCTATCGGCCAACAGCCCAGCCGCTTCAACCGCCTTGGTGCCAACTGCCGAAGGAAGGTCGAAGGCGACTTCCAGCAGCCGCGGAGCATATTCTTTTTCATCCGTCAGACCCAGAGCAAACGCTGACGTAGCGGCTACATCGATAGCGCTGTCCGACAACATGGCAAACAACAGCTCACCGCTTCCTTTTCCACCGATGCGGCCCACGGCCAAAGCCGCCCGGGTCCGGATATCCGGATTGTCGTCCCGCAGATACTTCTTCAGCCGTACGGAGAAAAGCCGCTGGTCTTCAAGGTGAATTATCTCTGCCATTTTTTCAGCATGGGTGCGCACCCTCAAGCTGTCATATAAATAATAGGCAACTATAGCTGCCAGAAGGATGATCGCAACTGCGGCCAGAATTCTCAGTTTCTTTTTCATATAGCGGTAAAATCTAAGCCTACCGGCTGAAGGCGTCAACCGATTTAATCGCAAGAAACCCTATCCTGAAAGTTGATATATAAGTGAATATGCCGCCGGGTAAAAAAATAACCCCTGATGGTCAATCAGGGGTCTGGTCTAACAATCCTGGTTTTGTTCATACCAAGTATATGTCAACATGAGCCTTAGCAAAGCCCATGCCCTGAACTGGGCAAGCAGTAACTTATTGCAACTCAAAATAATCCTGTTGATAGAAAGTATGATATGGGCTACTAATAATGACGGGTATGCAATCCTGTTCAATAATTGAACAGCCTGTTTCGCCGTTTCTGGAAGGCAATTGCTATTCCGTATGCAACAACATGACATCTTCACGCAGACCATTAATGAAAAACCACCCCTTTCCTCAAACTCCTGAAGTTTTGGTTCGTTCCCCTCAGATCCATCAAACCGTTTACAGTCGCTTTCTCTGATAGTAGTCCTTGGTGGCTCGTACAACTTTTGGAGAAAGAAGCAGCGTGCCGATCAGGGTGGGAATAGCCATCAGTGCAAAGCAGGTGTCAAGCATGTTAATCACGACGTCCTGAGTCCAAACGGCGGCAAAGAGCAGGCTCAGAATATAGACATAGACGTATTTACTGCCAAAATTGTACCCAAAAAGGTACCGTGAGCACTTCAAGCTGTAGTATGAATAAGAGATCATCGTGGAAATTGAGAACATAATAATCGTTAGTGTCAGGATATATCTCCCAATTCCCGGCATCGCATGTTCAAAGGCGTTAACAGTCATCATCACACCGTCCTGGGTAGCGGTCACGCCGGTTGAGAGGATCACCAGCGCGGTCATTGTACAGACCAAGTTCGTATCGAGGAACGGACCGAGCATGGCAATCAATCCTTCCCGCACCGGTTCCTTGGTCTTGGCAGCCCCGTGCGCCATTGCGGCAGTGCCGATTCCGGCCTCATTGGAGAATGCCGCCCGCTTGATGCCGGTGACCAGTACTTCTCTGAAGGCGACCGCAGTGCCACCACCGATTAATGCCTGTCCACCAAATGCAGAGACGACTATCGACCGTAGAATCTCCGGCACTGCTGAAGCATTGCTGAAAATGATGTACAGGGCTGAGAGAACGTAGAGGACAAACATGGCCGGGACAATTCTGCTGGTGACTTGACCAACCCGGACAATCCCTCCCAGGATCACCACTCCGACTAACACCATGCAGACAATCCCCGTAGACAGCCTGCTGATACCCCAATCGTTGTCCAGAAGTCCTGCAAGCTGATTGACTTGAAACATGGCAAGACAGCCAACCATGCCGCAGACAGCGAACATGATCGCCAGCGGCTTGTAGTATTTGCCTAGGCCCACTTCGATAAAATACATCGGCCCGCCCTGCTCAACGCCTCTCTCATCCTTCTTGCGATACAGACAGGCCAGCGTACAGGTAAAAAACTTGGTCGACATTCCCACCAGGCCAGCCACCCACATCCAGAAGATTGCGCCCGGTCCACCTAACGAGACCGCAATCGCCACTCCCGCTATATTACCCATCCCGATTGTTGCCGACAGTGCCGAGGAAAGGGCCCGGAAATGGCTAATCTCTCCAGGGTCATCGGGATTATCAAGCTTACCTCTAAGGATATCAAGCGAATGCCTCATCCCGCGAAAGGGCAGGAGCTTGCCGGAAAGAGTGAAGTAGGTTCCGGCAGAAATAAGAAGGATTACCAGGGGCACCCCCCAGGCTATATCAACGGCTGAGGCCCAAAAGCGTTCAAAAAACTCCAAACAGATATTCTCCGGTTGATGGCACGTGGCCTGATCCGGTCAACTGTCCTGATGCTGTTTAAGATATGGCCCACAAAGTAAGAAGCAACATAAGTTCTCTTAACAACTACCGGCAATCACATCATTCCGGCGCAAGCTGTGCAGTCGTAGGTCAGGAGCCCTGCACTCCTGACACAGTAGGCCTGTAGATCAAAAGACCCAGACAAAAAAGGCAGGATCACAGGGATCCTGCCTTACATGTGCCGTCATCGCGAGTCCGCCAGCATATGTGGGCGGCAGATGTCCACATCTGCCGTCGTGCGCCTACTTCAGCAACACCATCTTCTTCGTCTCGACAAACTCATTGGCCGTCAGGCGGTAGAAGTAGATACCGGATGCCACACTGCTCGCATCCCAGATGGTTGCGTGGCGTCCCGCCTCAAGGTATCCATCAGCCAGCGTTACTACCCTCTGCCCCATGATGTTGTAGACCTCAAGCTTGACGTCGCTTGCGCTGGGCAGGCTGAAACTGATCTCAGTCGTCGGATTGAAGGGGTTGGGGTAGTTTTGGTTGAGGGCAAATTCTGTGGGTAATGTCATTGCCCTAGCGGCGCTGATTGAGGCTGCGATATCACGATGGTTCATGTCAGAGACAATCGCTTCTGTTAACTCAAATTCACCAGATAGTTGAATGACTCTCTGCGTCCCCGCTTCGATGATCGCCTCCCCTTGAAGATCGACAAGCCCAATCGCGGCCTCATTGCTGTTGTTGCCGCAGAGAAGCTCCAACCGACTATCAGCCAGGCTCACCGGCTTGGCAGCCTCATCCCCGGACACAACCAACTGCAATCCCCGTAGATCAACCGGCGAGTTGAGCGTTATGGTCGTGATGCCGTTCTCATACGCAGTGGAGACTGAAATGTCGGCGCTCATCTTAAGAGCGGGTTCCCCGCCGCCGAGGCAACCGCAGACGGGCGCCGGCCCTCCCTGGAAGAGATAGCTTACCAGATATGTCAAATCAGCAATGTTCGGCCCGGTGCATGACCCGTTGCA
>CAZYRH010000089.1:0-9941 GCA_964650395.1 uncultured Ignavibacteriales bacterium | reverse complement strand
TACATGGATACACCTTTTTACACACTATTCTTGACATTACCTGCTCGCTTACTCCTCGCGTTGGAAACGGAACCCTGCAATTCCTGTCACAGTACCATCAGAAGCGGGGAGAAGTCCAGGCGGATGTCATATTTGCGTTTGGCAGGATTTGTTAAGTCACTGTTGCTAAATATGTTGGGTGGGAGGCCGATAAACTTATGGTACGTATAAAAGAATACACCTTCGTTTTGGATTATATGATATTGGATTTTTTTGCTTTCCCCTGTTGACATTGGCAAAAGGTTGTATATAATTCGCCTTATTTTTGAGGACATTGCGAGAATGATAGAGTTGGAAATGAAGACTTTTATGCCGAAAATAGACCCGAGTAATCGGAAGTGGTTTGTGGTCGACTTGGATGGTGCCACTTTGGGCCGTGCCGCGGTGCAGGTGGCCAATATTCTGCGAGGCAAGAACAAACCAATCTTCACACCGCATTTAGACACCGGAGACCATGTTATTGCGGTCAATGCCAAGAGCTTACGAGTAAAAGGCAAAAGCAAACCGCATCAGATGAAGTACTACCGATATTCTGGCTATCCGGGCGGCCTGCGTGAGACCTCCTATGCAAACATGATGCAGAAAAAGCCGTACGAGGTTTTCAGGTTAGCGGTGAGACGGATGCTTCCGAAAAACCGCCTTGGCCGTAAGATGATTAAGAAGTTGCACGTGTATGCGGATGCCGAACACCCCCATCGGGCTCAGAAGCCGCAAACGCTAACACTTAGCTAATAGAATCGGAAGCTTATGGAAAAGGAAAGATTTGCAGCGACAGGTGGTAGGAAGAACGCCGTAGCGAGGGTAGTGTTGAGTCCCGGCGAGGGGAATTTTACGATTAATGGTCGCAACATCTCCGACTACCTCATGCGGGATTCCCTTGTGCAACACGCCCAAAAGCCATTGGTTGTCATTGATGCTTTAGGCGCGGTGGATGTTCGCTGTACGGCGAGCGGCGGCGGAGTATCCGGGCAGGCAGGGGCGGTGCGGTTAGCTGTGAGCCGGGCTTTGGTCAATATGAATCCCGACCACCGACGGCCGCTGCGCGAGGGTGGGTTTCTCACTCGGGATCCTCGCGAGGTCGAGCGCAAAAAGTACGGTCAGCCCAAGGCGCGCAAGCGATTCCAGTACTCCAAGCGCTAATGTGGAGATATGTGCCCCTTTAAGGGGTCCAAAATAAACAATCCCGGCTAACCTGAGCGGTGGTCTCGGTTACTTCGAGTCCGGTCAGGAATGATGCTGGGGTAAAGAACAACCGTTTGTAGAAGGAGAGGCATGGTTTCACCGCAAGTCAAAGAATTACTGGAGGCTGGGGTTCATTTTGGGCATCAGACCCGACGCTGGAACCCCAAGATGAAGCCGTTCATTTTTGCTGCCCGGAACGGCATTTATATTATTGACCTGCAAAAGACGCTCAACGCTCTTGAAAAGGCCAAGATGAAGGTCCAAGAGGTGGTCAGTCGTGGCAAGTCAATATTGTTTATCGGTACGAAAAAGCAAGCCAAAGAGGTCATCGCTGAGGAGGCGGTACGCTGCGGCGGGTTCTTCGTCACGGAACGGTGGCTGGGCGGTATGTTGACCAACTTTAACACGATCAAAAACTCCATTAAGAAACTCAAAGATATTGAGCGCATGAAGCAGGACGGCACGTTTGAGAAGTTTACGAAAAAAGAGCGCGCCGGAATTGATCACGAAGCCGAAAAGCTCGAAAAGGTCCTCGGCGGGATTAAGGAGATGAATTTTCTGCCCGGTCTTGTAATCGTGGTTGACGCCAAAAAGGAAAAAATCGCTGTGGCGGAAGCCTCCAAGCTCGGCATCCCGATTATAGGTGTCGTTGACACCAATGCCGACCCGGACCCAATCGACTTCCCTATTGCCGGTAACGATGATGCCATCAAGTCGATACGGGTTCTTATTCATGCTCTGGTAGACGCTGCGGTGGAAGCGAAGGATAACCTGTCTCAGGAGATGATTGAAGCCGCAGTGGAGGAAGGGAAAGGCAGGTTGACTGCTTACACCTCGGAAGAACTCTCGGAAAAGAAACGGCGAGAAGGTACTGGGCGATGGAAATAACGGCACAGATGGTCAAGGGGCTTAGGGAAAAGACGGGGGCGGGTATGATGGACTGCAAGAAGGTTTTGGTTGAAGCCGAGGGCGATTTTGAAAAGGCGTTCTCTTTACTGAGGGAAAAAGGAATAGCCAAAGCCATCTCCAAACAGGGCCGCATGACAGCAGAAGGTGTTATTGCTACGTATGTGCATACGGGTGACAAACTGGGAGTAATGGTAGAAGTAAACTGCGAAACTGACTTTGTAGCCCGCACTAACAAGTTCAAGGCCTTCGCCCGTGATATTGCTATGCACATAGCTGCTACTTCTCCACTGTGCGTGAAACGAGAGGAGCTCGATCCGGACCTGGTTAAAAAAGAACGGGGAATCTACCATCAGCAGGCGCTCCATGAGGGCAAGCCGGAAAAGATCGCCGAGAAAATAATTGAAGGACGCCTGGAGAAATATTACTCCGACGTTGTCCTGATGGAGCAACCCTTCGTCAAGGATAACGACAAAACGGTAGCTGATTTTATTAAAGAGATGATAGCCGGCCTTGGCGAGAACATCAATATCAGACGCTTTTCCCGTTTCCGCCTGGGTGACTAACATGGAGTCTGAGCACCCCTCTCCAGCTTTCAAGAGAGTTCTGATCAAAATCTCAGGCGAAGCCCTTATGGGGGGCCGGGATTTCGGCGTCGACCTGGCTGCAGTAGAAACGATTTGCAATCATATCCGCCAAGTGAAGGACCTCGGAATCGAGATAGGAGTTGTCGTGGGCGGGGGTAACATCTTCCGTGGCTGGCGCGCTGTTGAAAAAGGCATGGATCGGGTTGCTGCCGACAATATGGGGATGCTGGCCACCGTTATCAATGCTCTGGCGATGATGGATATTCTTGAACAGATGGGCGTGTACACGCGTGTGATGTCGGCGGTGAAGCTGGAAGCCTTTGCCGAACCCTACATCCGTCGGCGAGCCGTCAGACATCTGGAGAAGGGCCGTATCGTCATCTTTGCAGCCGGCACCGGCAACCCCTATTTCAGCACTGACACTGCGGCGTCTCTCCGAGCTATAGAGGTCGGGGCTGAGATGATTATCAAAGCCACGAACGTGGACGGCGTTTATTCGGCGGACCCCAAAATATTTAAGGACGCCGTTTTTTATCCCAGGTTGAACTATATGGACATGTTGACCCAGGAACTTCAGGTTATGGACTCCACCGCGATTTCACTTCTGAAGGATACCAACATTCCCGTCCGAGTGGTTGACCTTAACGTTCCCGGCAATTTGAAAAGGGTTGTACTGGGTGAGGATGTTGGTACGTTGATATCCTGAGGTTGTTAAGTGGATGCCTCGAAGATCGGGAGGAGCTGATATGTTGGACGAGCTATATAAAGAAACCCATGAACGGATGCAGAAATCTCTTGAGGCCGTAACACGAGAGTTCTCCACCGTTCGCACCGGCAAGGCTTCGGTGCATCTGCTGGATACGGTCAAAGTCGAGGCTTATGGTGCTAGGATGCCGTTGGACCAAGTGGCGACTGTCTCGGCTCCGGAAACGCGTCTGTTGGTTGTACATCCTTTCGACAAGTCAACGGTCGGAGACATTGTTAAAGGGATTCAAAAGGCGGACCTAGGATTGAATCCACAGGTCGATGGTCAAATCATTCGCCTGCCGATTCCGGCCCTTAACGAGGAACGCCGCAAGGAGCTTGTCAGGCACTGCAAGAATATTGCCGAGGAAGGTCGGGTGGGAATCCGCAATACCCGCCGCGACGCCAACGAGCGCATTAAAAAAGCGCAAAAGGATAAATCCATCTCCGAAGATCAAGAAGCTGACGCCCTTGATAAGATTCAAGAACTTACTGATGAACACGTTAAGGAAATCGACGACCTACTGGAGAAAAAAGAAAAAGACGTGATGGAGGTGTAGCTGCCTCTTCTGCAGGCCAAGCACACCACCCGGGTTAACCAGCTCGGTATACAGGCTCATGGGCTGCGTCCTCAAATGCAAGCTGCGGGGAGCTCACCTGCTCATGACCAATCTTCCATGTTGCTTTCACCCCGGATAGTTGCCTTCCATGTAGAGCTTCAGGTACCGATTTTCGATTTCCATCCGTTTAATCTCCGCCTTGACGATATCACCCAGAGAGATCAGTCCGACAAGCTTGTCTTTTTCCACGATCGGGATATGACGAACTCTGTTCTTAGTCATAACCCCACCGATGTAGTCGATCATGTCCTCAGCCAGGCCGATCAGCAAATCAGTCGTCATGAGATCGCTGACCTTAAGCGAATGGAAGTTATCCTGGTTTTCATAAATGGCGTGGAAGATGTCTTTGTCGCTCACAATTCCCACCAGTTGGCCGGAATCCCCCAGCACCGGCAGACAGCCGATTTTATTTTTTATCAATGCCTCCATGGCCGTCAGGATATTCGCCGATGGTTCAATCGTGATAATCTCACGCTTCATGCTTTGTAACACGTCCTTGACTTTCATAATCATACCTCCCGGGTCTAAGTTAGTTAGGCACGTTTTCGACCGCCAGCAGGCGAAAACTGACTGCGTATTCCTCGGCACACCTCTCTTAGTGAGAAAACAGCCTCAGTTCAATTGGCAGCCCGCTCAAGATTACGTATATTACTGTGGGTATGTCAATAGAAAAGTATCGAATTGCGCTGACTCTTATGCTTACAATACTGGGCATTGGTTTAACTTTAGGGTTGGCTGGCGATAGGGGAGAGGGAAGCCCGATACTTCGATTTTACTGTGACAAAGCCAGAACCGTTTGTGCCCAACGTAGTCCGGTCGATCAAGCGGTGTCCTATTCTTTTACAGCTACCGTGTACTTCAAGAAGCTTGGCAGAAGAGGAAAGGTTACCCACGTTGATACGGCCTCTTCTGACCTTTATTTCAGTGGGGAAAGTCTTGATTCACAAAAGGTAGTGGCATCAAGCCCGTCCAAGTTTCCTCATCTTGAGTTTTCCTATCCCAATGTCTTTAACTCGGATTACCATTTCAGCTTTTTCCCTAACGATACCGGAGGGGATTATTTGGCAGTCGGGTTTGACGGTGATTCAGCGAATGATCCCCGACCGGTTGGACTGGCAATCATAGACAGGAACGAGTACTACTTGCATCGATTGTATCTTTTCTATCCGGAGCGGGAGAGATATAAACGAGTTTCCCAGATATTTCATTTTGTCGAACGCGAAGGGTATTTGTTCCCCGATTCAATCTATGAGACAGCTGCAAAAGCGGGAATCTTTTCGATTGACTATTACCGTCTCGAGGCAGTAATCAGCAATATCAGGGTTTACCGCTGATGATAGGTGATGAGTACGTGCCGTTTTTTTGCAATATGCTTTGAGTAACTATAAACAGGCTGTTTAATTAATCTTGCCAAGCAGCGTGGGCGGTTATACTTTTTTGATGTTATGTCAACCGACATTGATAACTTGAAACGAACCATCCTTTCCCAGGGGAAGCTCGTTCCTAAGCATGTGTCCATTATAATGGACGGCAATGGTCGATGGGCGGCGTTGCGAAACAAACCTCGCACCTATGGCCATGAGGCCGGTGTTAAAGCGGTTAAGGAAGTGGTCAAAGCAGCCACAGAAATAGGTACCAAGTACCTTACTCTCTATACCTTCTCAGTTGAAAACTGGAAGCGCCCCAAATCCGAGGTAGCGGCGTTGATGTCCCTTCTGTCACGGACCACGCGAAAGGAGCTGGATGAATTGATCAAGCGCGATGTTAAGCTGGTGACAATCGGTCGCGTCAATGGTCTCTCGATCAGTCGTCAAAAGGTTTTGAAAGAAGCAGTGGAGAGGACTCGCAACAACAAAGGGTTAGTTTTGATTCTGGCCTTGAATTACGGTGGGCGGGTTGAAATCTTGGACGCCGTCAAGGGGATTGCCAATACTGTCAGGGCCGGCTTGCTTGATCTGCAGGATATCAATGAGAAGTTGTTTGCCAATTTCCTTTATACCGCCGGCATCCCCGACCCAGACCTGCTGATCCGAACGTCAGGTGAAATGCGAATCTCGAATTTCTTGCTCTGGCAAACGAGTTACACCGAGCTGTATGTTACGGATACTCTTTGGCCTGATTTTGGACGTAAGGAGCTGTTTGAAGCGATTGTTGATTACCAGAAAAGGGAAAGGCGGTTTGGAAAGGTAGGCAGAAAGGGTTCAAAAGTAAAATGAGCAGGAATTTGCGAACCCGTATTGCGGTGGCGGTGGTGGCAGGGCCTGCTATCCTGTGGATTTCATACCAGGGCGGGGCATGGCTGTTTGGCATGGTTGCGATTCTGGCCCTTATTTCCATTTTCGAGTTTTTGGTCAACGAGGGATTTACCCCGCGAGGCGTCTTTTTTTGGTTGGGACTGGTTGCTACCGCCCTGCTGATTGTACTCATGGGAAGTTGGAACGTTTTTAATTCGATCTTTCCCTCCAGTATTAGTTCAGGAAACAGCATCGCCCAGACTTTCATTGTTATCATACTGTTTTACACTGTGACGGCCATGGTTTTTGCGGTAGGTAAGCAGTCACCGGCGGAGTTGTTCAAGAGGCACAGCCGACTGGTCTGGGGGGTGCTATACGTCGGTCTACTGTACCCGGTAGTCTTCAAAGTCGGCAATGGTTTTGGGGAATTTAGCGGTGGTGATTGCTTGTTGTTCCTGTTCGCTGTCTTGTGGGCCGGTGACACGGCCGCCATGGGTGTCGGCTCATGGCTGGGCAAACACCAACTGGCGCCGACAGTGTCGCCGCGAAAAACAGTCGAGGGTTTTATTGGTGGAATGATCACCGCTGCACTAATCGGCCTCTTGATGTACTTCTGGAAATTTCAGGGTTTGACCATCTGGCAGGTCCTTGTCGTTGCGGTCGGCTGTTCTGTTTTTGGTCAGTTGGGGGATCTTGTGGAATCGATGTGGAAGCGTTCGCTGGGGATCAAAGATTCCTCTACCATAATTCCAGGGCACGGGGGAGTGCTGGACCGCTTTGATTCGCTGTTGTTTGCAGCTCCCTTCATGTACGGCTTTTTTCATATTCTTAAGCAATGAGATTGCTTGATCTCTTTTACGCCGCGCGGCCCATGCTGCATCTACCGATTTGGTCAATCTACCTCGTCTCGCTCTTTTATCATCATCAGTTGAGTCATGAGCACTTTGGCTGGGCGAATGCGGGGCTGCTCATCGGCCTGAGTCTGATGGCGTCAGGAGCCTACTTCCTCAATCAAATCTATGACTATGACTCAGACAGGATTAACCGCAAACTTGGTTTTCTGCACCTGGGCTTTTTGACTAAAAGAGAGCTGATGGTCGCCTATCTGATGGTTTCGCTGGTTGCTATCGGATGGGCCCTGCTGGGCTCCCTTTTACTTCTTATTGTATTTCTTCAATTGTTTGTTCTTGGGTACGTCTACTCCGTACCGCCGTTGAGGCTCAAGGACAGGCCTTTCGCCGGTTTAGCGGCGAACGCCTATTCCTTCGGCTTTCTGATACCGTTTACCGTCATGCCGGAATTGACTCTTCACAATGCCAACCTGCTTCACTGGGATAAACCGATCTATTTCTTTCTGGCGGTTGCTTCAATATATCTGCTGACGACTTTGCCTGACAGGGAGGGCGACCGCGCCACAGGCAAACGGACGATAGCCGTGGTAATGAATCATCGGGTTGTCAAACTCCTGGCTTTCTTATTGATGTTGTGTGGGGCTTATGTAGCTAATAGATCGCAGCTAAGTTTGCTGACCCTGGTGTCGCTCGTCTCGGCGCTTCCGATAGCAGTGACGTTGTTTGTCCGGTCAGAGAAGCTGGAGCTTTTTGCCGCCAAGCTGCCTATCCTTTTGTTGACCCTGCTGGCCGGATATTTTTATTCCGGATACCTGCTGTTTATAGTTGTCCTGTTGATTCTCACGCGGATATATTACAAGAAACGATTTGACCTGGTTTATCCAAAGCTGACATGAGAGGGAATAGCGCATTTGCTCCGGTAATTGTTCTTGCGATGTTAGCCGGGTGTGCCCCATATCCGCGCTATCGGACAGGGGGAGCTGAAAAACCGGCGCAGGTTATTCATGCCGACTCAACCTATACGACCAACGACTATATCAGACTGGGTATGATCCTCCAGAAATACCTGGGCAAGCCGTACCAGGGGGCATCGGCATTTGTGCCGGGGGTCGATTGCTCACTGTTCGCTCGTGAAGTGTTTAAGGAGTTTGATGGTATTGATCTGCCGCGCACGGTCAAGGAACAATACCGGACGGGACGTGAGATTCCACGATCTCGTCTGGCATATGGAGATTTGGTCTTTTTCAATACGGAGCGAAACAGAGCTTCCCATGTCGGTATTTATGTGGGCTACAACCAGTTTATCCATGCCACAACTTCGCGGGGAGTTATAATCAGCAGTATGGACGAGAAGTACTGGACCGAAAGATATGCCGGTGCCCGGAGAATTCTCCCGTAACCGGCGCCAAGAACCTCTTTCCAACAGCTTTGTTAAATAGGTAGAATGGTAAAGGTCGCCTCTGAGCTGAAACTCAAGTTGAAAAACCTCCCCCCGTCACCGGGCATCTACATGTTCAAAGATGCTAAGGGGAGGATTGTTTATATCGGTAAAGCCAAGAACCTACGGAACCGAGTACGCACCTATTTCCAATCTTCCGGTCGCTTGGATGTTAAAACCAGCCGCATGGTCTCGCAGATTGTTGATGTGGAACTCATGGCCACTGCCAACGATATTGAAGCCTTGATTCTTGAAGCCAACCTTGTCCATGAGTACAAGCCCCACTACAATGTCTCGCTGAAGGATGATAAACATTTCCCGTACATCAAGGTTACCACCAATGAGCAGTTTCCGCGTGTTCTGGTGGTCAGAAGGTTGACTAAAGATAGCGCCACCTATTTTGGCCCATACACCAGCGCCAAAGCGATGCGCAAGACAATTATGTTTTTGACACGGTTGTTCAGCATTCGCACCTGCGATCTGACCATTCCCCACCCGAAAGGGAAAAAGCAGGAAGTTTGCCTTGACTATTACATCAAGAGGTGCGGCGGGCCATGCGCGGGATTACAAACACAAAAGGAGTACCGGGAGTTGGTCGATTCACTCATTCTGGCGTTGTCGGGTAAGTCGCAAAAGCTGATTGATCGCCTGACCGAGAAAATGAAACAGGCTTCCAAGGCGATGGAGTTTGAACAAGCAGCTAGACTCAGGGATCAAATTGAGGCAATCAAAACGGTCATGATGAAGCAAAGTGTCGATGTCGGGGAAGTTGTGGACCGGGACATTGTCTCAATCGCCAGAGAGGAAAAAGACGCTGTGGCGGTTGTTATGCAGATTCGGGATGGGGTGCTTATCGGTCGCCAGGATTTTCAACTAGTGGGCCACGTTGACGACAGTAATGAAACGGTGCTGGAAACCTTTCTGACTCAATATTACAACCATCAGCCTAACCTTCCTGATCAGATCTTCCTGCCGCTTGATTTACTTGATGTCAAACTGTTGGAGAGATGGCTGAGGCAGGTGAAAGGCTCAAAAATCACGGTGGTTACGCCAAAGATTGGTCAAAAGGTCAAACTGGTTGACCTTGCAGCTCGCAATGCCCGGCTTTTGCTGGATGAACTCCTCATTCAGAAACGACAGCAAACCGAACGGACGAGCAAAATGGTCACCAGCTTGAAAGATGAGCTGAAGCTGGATCGCTCGCCACGCAGCATGGTCTGCTTTGACATCTCGAATACGGGAGAAACAGATGCTGTCGGTTCGTGCGTCTACTTTGAAAATGCCAAGCCGAAAAAGTCGGGCTACCGTCATTTCAAGATAAAAGGAGTCATGGGGCAGGA
>CAZYRH010000088.1:0-10038 GCA_964650395.1 uncultured Ignavibacteriales bacterium | reverse complement strand
AGATAATGGTGATGGGACGGGCACTTTTGATTGGACACCCGATTTTACACAGGCCAGCAGCTACAATGTCACCTTTTATGCTACGGATGATTCTTCGGCGGTCGATTCGGAAATTGTTACTATAGATGTTGCTGAGTCCGGCAATCAGCCACCGGTTTTGTCTCCCATTGGCATGCAGAGTACCACTGAGGGGATCAATCTGAACTTTGGGATCAGCGCCAGTGATGCCGAGAGTATCCCCAGCTTGACGACTTCCACTTTGCCCACTGGGGCGACATTTGTGGATAATCTTGACGGCACCGGAACGTTTGATTGGATACCTGATTTCACGCAAGCCGGAACATACTTTGTTACCTTCTACGCCACCGACGATTCCTCGGTGGTCGATTCGGAGGTAGTCCAGATAGATGTCGGTGACGCCGGCAACCAGCCACCTCTGCTTGATCCGATTGGAGCGCAAAGTACCACTGAGGGAGTGAACTTAAACTTTGGCGTTTCGGCCAGCGATCCTGATGGTGCCACACCCACCCTGTCTACCTCGACTTTGCCTACCGGGGCGTTATTCACAGACAATGGTGACGGGACCGGAACGTTTGATTGGACGCCTGATTATATCCAGAGCGGCAGTTACAACATCACCTTCTATGCCAGTGACGGTTTTGCCACCGACAGCGAGGTGGTGCAGATAGATGTAACTGAAGCCGGTAACCAACCACCAGTGCTTGATTCGATAGGCCCGCAGAGTGCTACCGAAGGGGTCAATATGAACTTAGGGGTGTCGGCCAGTGATGTTGACGGCACCACGTTAAGTCTGTCTACCTCGACTCTCCCTACTGGGGCCTTATTCACAGATAATGGTGATGGGACGGGCACTTTTGATTGGACACCCGATTTTACACAGGCCAGCAGCTACAATGTCACCTTTTATGCTACTGATGATTCCTCGGCGGTAGATTCGGAGATTGTTACTATAGATGTAGTCGAAGGTGGTAACCCGCCGGTGCTGAATCCGATTGGTGACCAGAGTACGACCGAAGGGGTCCAGTTGGTCTTTGGCGTCTTGGCTAATGATCCCGATGGAACCATACCGACTCTCTCAACCTCCTCCTTACCTACCGGGGCCTTGTTTGTGGATAGCGGCAACGGCGCCGGTAGCTTTGACTGGACGCCGGACTACACCCAGAGCGGAGCCTATGATGTTACCTTCTATGCCAGTGATGGCCAGAGTATTGATAGTGAAATCGTCTCGATCGACGTGGCCGAGGCCGGTAATCAGCCACCGGTGCTTGACTCCATAGGCCCTCGAACTGTCATAGAAGGAACTCAGCTTATCATTCTTGTTTCCGCCAGCGACCCGGAAGGGGCGATACCAACACTGTCAACCTCGACCTTCCCCCCCGGCGCCTCATTTGTTGACAGCGGTAACGGCACCGGCAGTTTTGACTGGACGCCTGATTTCACTCAAGCCGGGACATACTTTGTCACCTTCTATGCCACTGATGATTCATCTGCGACTGATTCCGAGGATGTGACGATTATTGTAGCGGAGTCCGGCAACCAAGCGCCGGTCATCGACTCTATTGCAGACACCACTGTAAATGAAGGTGATACCCTTGTCATCAATGTGTCGGCAACTGATCCTGAGGGTAATTCAATCACCCTTTCGATCAATGCACCTTTGAACAACTACACTTTTGTGGACAATGGTGATGGCACAGGTGTTTTCACCTACCACCCCGACTACTTCGATGCCGGGAGTGACTCGATTCGTTTTATTGCTACTGATGACGGTACTCCCGAAGCATCCAGTATTGAAACTGTTATCGTTACTACTGCGGATGTCAACCAGCCGCCGGAATTCGAACCGGTCGGCCCATTTGGAGTCGAGGTTAACGACACATTGGAATTTATTGTCACGGCTACCGATTCAACCGATCTTTTGCCTACAGCCAGACTCTATCTGTCCGTGATTAGTCCGCCAGCCAATTCTCAATTTGTCGACAACGGCGATAATACAGGGACCTATACCTTTATGCCAGTCGCCGGACAGGAAGGCGTGGACACCGTAACCTTCCTAGCCATCGACGAAGGCACACCTGCCTTGACAGGCAGCCTTCCCGTTGAAATTACAGTTGTTGCCATAAACACTCCACCTGTACTGGACTCGATCGGTCCCCAGTTTGTCTCCGAAGGCGAGACCTTGACCGTAAATATCTCAGCTACTGACCCGGATGGTACAACACCGACGCTTGAGGCCGACAACACCCCCGAAAACTCCTCCTTCACCGACAACGGCGACGGCACGGGAGTGTTTACCTTCACCCCGAGTTTCATCCAGTCCGGCCTGTACTATGTCACCTTCAAGGCATACGATGGGATTGATATTGACAAAGAGGTCGTGCTGGTACAGGTGTTGGAAGCCGGTAACCAGGTGCCGGTGTTTGATTCGATTCCCAGCCTGTCGGTTGTTGAGGCTGATACAGCGATTGACATTGTTATGGCCCATGATCCGGATGGAGAGTCGATAACGATTACTTTTGACAGCATCACTGTGCCGGTCAACTTCACATGGGTAGATAGTGGTAATGGCGTCGCCTCGTTTATGTTCACCCCGGATTATTCTCAGTCGGGTACATACTATGTCGATGTCATTGCCAGTGACGGCAGTCTGGCAGATACAGCAACAGTTGCGATCGATGTGGTTGAGGCCGGGAACCAGGAGCCGGTTCTGGACTCGATTCCAGATCAGACAATTGTGGAATCGCACACCCTTAGCTTTACTGTTACAGCCAACGACCCGGACAGCACTCCGCCGAAACTCTATAGTTCGTCACTTCCGGGTTCAGCATCATTCGACACAGCCTACGGCTCTCAGCAATTCGCGTGGGAGACAGGATGGGATGATTCCGGGACTTACCAGATAACGTTTTATGCGGAAGATAGTCTGTATCCCGCTATAATAGACTCCCAGTTGGTGACGATAACGGTGGTTGACAGCAATCGGGCACCATGGATCCTCGTGACTCAAACGATGCCGGATACGCTTTGGGAGGGCGATACTTTGTCATTCCTGGTAATTGCGTGGGATGATGATGGCCCAGCGCCGATCATAGATGCCTTTCTCAATGGAACTGATAGCTTGGCCTGGAACATGACATTATATGACTCAGGTAACGGCAACGGTGTTTTCACTTTCATACCTGACTACTCCCAGGGAGACGACGATCCAAACCGATACTACGTGGTGTTCCGCACCTGCGATTCGGCCGATCCAACTCTTTGTCGGCAGACCGGCGCCAGCAGCAATACGATCAAAGTATACGACTATAACCAAGCCCCGGTAATGGTGTTTTCCGCCGGTACCGGCCCATTCAACATTGTTGAGGGAGACAGTTTGGTCTTTGATGTTTCAGCGACGGATCCTGACGGCCCGCCGCCAACCTTGGATACGGCTGATTTCCCACCGAATGCGACATTTGAGTTCTCTTTTCAAAATTCGGGTACATTCCGATTTTATCCAGATTATACTCAGGCCGGACAGTATTTGCCGCAGTTTATCGCTCTCGACGTAGAGGGTCTGGCCGACACTCAACAGATTGTCATAAATGTGGCTGACGTGGGCAACCAGCCGCCGGTGCTTGATTCTATCGGGCCAAAAAGCACTGTTGAAGCAGTGCAGTTGACCTTTGACATCTCCGCCAGTGACCCGGATGGGACAACACCGACTCTGTCGACTTCGGCCTTACCCACTGGGGCCTCGTTTGTGGACAATTCGGACGGTACCGGGACCTTTGACTGGACTCCTGGTTTCACCCAGGCCGGCACTTATAATATCACGTTCTATGCCACGGATGCCTTCTCGGAAGCGGATTCGGAAGTGGTGGCAATCACTGTGTTGGAGGTTGGCAACCAGGCGCCGGTGCTGAACCCCATCGGTGCCAAAAGCGCTACCGAAGAGGTCAATCTGAATTTTAGTGTCACGGCCAGCGATCCGGATGGCACAACTCCAAACCTGTCAACCTCAACTCTGCCTTCGGGAGCATCGTTTGTAGATGCCGGTGATGGGACGGGCACTTTCGACTGGACACCTAATTACATCCAGTCCGGCACATACAATGTCACCTTCTATGCCGGTGATGGACAATACACCGATAGTGAGATTGTCACAATAGATGTGGCGGAGGTTGGCAACCAGATGCCGGTACTTAATCCTATCGGGGCTAAGAACACAACCGAAGGAGTGCAATTGACCTTTGGCGTTTCGGCTAGTGATGCTGAAAGCATCCCGGCTTTAACGGCTTCCTCTTTGCCGTCCGGAGCAACGTTTGTTGATAATCTGAACGGAACCGGCACTTTCATTTGGTCGCCGGGCTACACTCAAAGCGGTGTGTACCACGTTACTTTTTATGCCACCGATGATTCGACCGCAGTAGATTCTGAGATTGTGATGATTGGCGTGGCAGAAGCCGGTAACCAGCCGCCGGTGCTTGATTCTATCGGACCGAAGAGCATCGGAGAGGGTGTTGAGTTGATCTTCAATGTCTCGGCCAGCGATCCGGATGGAACGACACCCACTCTGTCAACTTCAACTTTGCCCACCGGAGCCTCATTTGTAGACAATTTGAATGACACCGGAACTTTTAACTGGACACCCGGTTACACCCAGGCGGGGGTATATAATGTTACCTTCTATGCGACTGACGGCACTGAAACCGATAGCGAAATTGTAGTAATAACGGTAAATGATGTAAATCAGCCGCCGGTTCTTGACCCTATCGGATCTAAGAGTACCACTGAAAGTGTTCAGCTTACTTTTACCGTTTCGGCCAGCGATCCCGACGGAACCACTCCCAGCCTGTCAACCTCCACCTTGCCGACCGGGGCATCATTTGTAGATAATGGAAATGGGACAGGTGGATTCGACTGGACGCCAGATTATACCCAAAGCGGCACTTACAACGTAACCTTCTACGCCAGTGACGGCCAAGCTGCCGACAGTGAAGTGATTCAGATTGATGTGGCTGAGGCCGGCAATCAGTCGCCGGTCCTGGCACCGATTGGCCCTCAGAGCACGACTGAAGGGGTTTTGCTGACCTTTGGTGTCTCGGCCAATGATCCGGATGGCACGATTCCAAGCCTGTCAACCTCAACTCTGCCATCTGGGGCATCGTTTGTAGATGCCGGCGATGGTACGGGTACTTTTGACTGGACACCCAACTTTACTCAAGCCGGGACATACAATCTAACCTTCTATGCCACTGATGATTCCGCCAGCGTAGATTCGGAGATAGTGACTATAGATGTGGCCGAAGCCAGCAACCAGCCTCCGGCTTTTACCACTGTGCTTCCCGATACTATTGACGTTTATGGGAGCATTCAGTCCCAAACCGTGGTGGAGGCTACCGATCCTGATCTTGACCCGATAACACTCACGGCAACACTTCTGCCGGGCGCAAACTTCGATACTACTGGCGGAAACGGTACGGGAACATACTACTATACTCCTGACACGACTGATATCGGCTCCATTTTCCAGGTTACGTTTGTGGCTACTGATCCCTCGGCAGAGGCGGATACCCTCATAACTAATTACCGGGTCAATCGTTTCATGCGGGGTGATACTGATTCCGATGGTAAGTATACGATGAATGATGTTGTTTATCTTGTAAATTATCTGTTCCGAGGCGGTCCCGATCCGGTACCTCTGGAAGCCGGCGATGTTGATGGAAGCGGCGAGATAAATGTTTCAGATGTCTCCTATCTGATCAGCTACCTTTATGGCTCAGGCCCACCGCCACCGCCGCAATAACTGCGCCGAGATTGCGAACTTGGAATGCGAAAAAAAGCCGCCGTATCTGGCGGCTTTTTCGTAGTGGAGAAAATTTTTGTCTGGATATCAAGCAAAAAAACTTGACAAGAGTTGATAAAATCCTTATATATTAAATAGCCTATGCAGGAATACTGCGGCAGGCAATATGTTAGTCTTACGTTCTTCTCTCTTGATGAGGTGGTTCTTCAGAGAGGTGTATGACTGTAAGTGGCATAAGTTGTCACGTTTGAACTACCGACGCGATAGTGAGTTTTTTGGCGAGAGAGGCTTGCTGAACGCGCTTTCCAACATTCAAAGATGAGGAGTGAATAACGCTTAATACGTGGTCTTTAAACCCTATTGCAGAAGTCTGTAATCAGGTTCGAGAAGGGAGGTGAATCCATAGAGGAGAGTAGCCATTTCAATTGCTATGTGTGATCATGTTGCAGATAAGTTGTCGCTAAGACACTTTCTGTACATGCAAACTGAGAGGCTTATTTCCGAATTGCATGTGAAATAAGTGAGAAACAAGTAAAACTCTCGAAAGGAGTTGCTAATGAGAAAGAGAATTTTCTCGTTATTGATTCTCTCCTTGCTACTGGTTGCCTTTACGGCGATGGCGACTTATGGCTCAAATAAACCTGTTGAGAGGCGGGTGATCAATCAGCTGGTCAACAATACGTTGCAATACGCCTTTCCAGACACACGTATACAGCCAGTACCATGGTCGGGCGATGAATCTTCAACAATGGCCTTGGGCCGTGCCGGTATGACGAATCCATTTCCGGGAGTTGGGGATCTTCTGGGCGACACCTGGTACGACTACCAGCGCAATGGGTCCATGCGTCGTATGATTACCTGGGGAATTCAAGGTGATCCTGACACCCTGCTGGTCCACTTTTCCTGGATGCGGATGAAGACTTCTACCTTTGCCGCTCGTAAGTCCTATTACAAAGTCTGGAATGCTGCCGGAGGTTCTTATACCTGTGAGAAGGGCATCCAGCCGGATGACGAATACGCCGGTTATAATGTAATCACTCGAATGAACAACAACAGCGCTATCGTTGTTGCTCACAACAACCTGACTCCTCCTAATGGTCCTTATGCGACCCAGTCCTACAAGAGCAACTTCGGTGGTTCCTGCAACTTTGCTGTTAGTGTCCGGGTACCGGACGCACTTTCCAATGCATGTGAAGTTATTACTACCAATGATGGTTCTGTTTGGCCGGCTGCTGCCTGGCAGGAGGGCACTGATACCGTATTGCACATTTTGGCTCAGGAGTCCTCAGCGGGCGCTGGTGATCCTCAAGCCCTGATATATTTCCGAGCCGAAAATCCATTCCAAACCGCCGCCTGGACTGTACGCTGCCTTGATACAGTGTATACCCTGGCCCAGGATGTCGATTGTAATAACGACGGCAAGGTGGCGCTAGCCTGGACAGCGAACGTCCGGGATACTCTTGATCCCACCTGCGACACCTGTTCTTCTTATCAGCAGGTACAATATGTTCAGTTGGATAACGACATGTACTATCAGATTTCGCTTGACGGCGGTGTTACCTGGCAGCCGCGAGTGAACCTCACCAAGCACACAGACTCGTGTCGCACGGGTACTGCCGAGGCTAGGCCGTATCGACCGTATGTCGATGTATCGGTGTTAATTGACAGTAAGAACGACATGCACGTTGTCTGGAGCGCTCGGTACTGGCCGGGAGACGCTAATTGTGGCGGTCAGGCGGGACTGTACAGAGACCGTATTTTCCACTGGTCGGAGGACCAGCCGTATATTCGTACGGTTCACAATGCCGAGTGGGATCAGACCACCTGTTCTCCTGGTGCCTGGAATTTGAACGCCGGTAAGCAAACCGTTTCCGAGTGTGACGGCAAGCTGTACGTTTTGTTTGTACAGGTTAATGACATTCCGGCTGGTATCGAGGACGACTGCGCCTATGAAACCAACCCCGGTTTCCCGACGGGTGCAGCTAATGGTGAGCTGTACGTGACCGTTTCAAGCGACTATGGTCTGTGTTGGGATGCGGCTCGTAACTTGACCAACAGCCGTACCCGCAACAGCCTCGGTCAGTACTGTGACTCTGTGGGTGGTGTTTACGGGCCCTGCCCGTCCGAAAACTGGCCGTCGATGGCGAAGTTTGGAAGAACAGGCTATGGCGGTCTATTTCCCAGCAACATAGTTGTTCCTACCGGTGGTACAGACCCGAGCATTTACCTTGACGTTCAGTACATCGACGACCCCAGTGCCGGCGGTATCGTACAGAATGAGGGCTACTGGCAGAATTCCGATGTGAGATGGTTCCAGCTGGCGTGCGTCGAGCCGGTACCTAATCCGCAGTTTAACCTCTCGCCCCCGGAAATCGCCTATCCTTGCTGGACCAAGCACGGTGTCCAGAAGAATGTTGACGTGGACGTGGAAAACAGTGGTAACGCTACCCTGACCTATACGTATACTGAGGTAGAGGAAACCGGCCCGATCGGCTGGCTCTCAACTTCCAACTTCGATGGCTCTGTTCCCGCCGGTCTCAACAACATAGAGACGGGAATCGTCCATATTAATACTGGTGGCATCGAGAACAATCCCGGCACGATTGAATATCTTTCTGGTCGCTTGGTCTTTCTTTCGAATGCCCCGAGCACCCCTGATACCTTGCCGATCGAGTGCTGGGTTGTTGATACGCTGATTCCTCCGATATGGGATACCGTCAGCACCACGTGCACCAGGCTGACGGTGGCCAATACCGGTAATTTTGGCAATCAGGGTAAAGGCAAAGTCAATATGGACTATGTCGATTTCGGCGACTGTGACACGACTGCTAAGGTTTATCTCTACGATGGCTCACCAGTTGTATGCTATCCAGGGGTCGATGACACTCTGGTCAACTTCTCTATCTTCAACACCACCTACATCGATGACGAAGGGTTTGTCCCTGATGGTGATCATACGCCGACAACCGACATGGGTGAATATGAGGTCTTCGAGTCCGGCAAGTTCGTGACCCATGACTCGCTGCTGGCCATTGAGAAGATTTGGTATGCTCCCAAGGCAGCCTTTGATTCCTGCAGCTTTGTTATCGAGTGCATCAAGGTCTACGTCAACTATCCTTACGTTGACGAGACCGTGACCGGCGTGCGTATCGGTGAGGCAATTGACTGGGATATCCCCTCTGATTCCGGCTCTGATAACGGCTCCTATTTCGATGGCCCTCGTAATCTGATTTATCAGCAAGGCGCGGAGTACAATCAGGATGACACTACTGAGTGCATAGACAACGATCGCCGATGGGGTGGCATTGACTTTCTTGAGTCCTATAAGAATGGCAGCCTGTATAATAGCGTGCAACACGGTGCTTATACTGCCGATAACGCCACCTACATTTACCCGAACTCCGGCTTTGTTCCAACAGAGCTGTATTCGAAGATGGACACCAGCGGCTACAGGTTCTACTCTTCTCTCAATCCCGATTCGGAATTCGTTGATTTGCACACGGTGATGACCTTTGATACCGGTCTAACCATCACAGTGGCTGACACTTTCGTCTACTATATCAGCATTGTCAGCCATTACGGTCTCACTGCAGACTTGGCTTCCTTCTTAGCTGAGGTCGACGAGCAGATCAAGTGGTATGAAGACCATGTCAAGCCGGAGCCGCAGGGTTGCTGCAAAGGCACCCGCGGCAATGTTGATGGCGATGTCAACGACCAATGCAACGTGGGCGATCTGACTTATTTAGTCGATTACTTGTTCCGCGGCGGTCCACCTCCTCCGTGTACGGAAGAGGCCAATGTTGACGGCGATATCAACGAGCAGGTCAACGTTGGCGACCTGACCTATCTGGTTGACTACCTGTTCCGAGGCGGTCCACCACCTCCGGCATGTCCATAATGTCGAACCAGTATCGAAACTGAGAATAGCTCGGTTCTGATAGATTCGGCCATCCCGCCAAAGCGGGGTGGCCGATTTTTTGTTTGGGAAATATGATCTTCTATGTTATATTATCATTAGGATTGTAGGGCAGTTTTCTTCGAGACCTGCCGGTCAGCCATAGGCGGACAGGAGCTGCAGGAGGGCGTGACAAAAGAATGATCCTTGATGGTGCAAGCTCCCGAATTCGTCATTGCGAGGAGCGAAGCGATGTGGCAATCTCTTGTTGACAATACAGATGCACAATTGAGATCGCCACGCTCCCTCCGGTCGCTCGCGATGACGATGGACT
>CAZYRH010000087.1:0-10190 GCA_964650395.1 uncultured Ignavibacteriales bacterium | reverse complement strand
CTAGGTCATGGACATTGTGATACTGACTGATAGATGGCAGGTCTGTCCCAAACCTTCCCTACAAACCTACACGAAGAAATTGCTGCTACTCTTCTGAAATCCGATATTCACCCAGTTTGTTGCGGATGGTTCTGGTAGTGATTCCCAGCGCCTCGGCAGCCCGGGTCTTGTTGCCGTTGAACTTCTCCAGTGTCTTGAGAATAAGATATTTGCTGCCTTCTTCAAGTTTCATGGGGACCTGCAAGCTGGGTAGCTCATCAGCGATCGGTCCGAGAGACAGTTCCACCGGAAAGTCGTCCTCCGACAAATAATCGTTTTTGGTCGTCACCACAGCTCGTTCAACAAGATTTTCCAGCTCTCTGACATTCCCCGGCCAATGGTATTTAACTAACAGCCGCAGCACCGGCCGATCAATCCCTTTGACCTTTTTGCTGTTTTCCCGGTTATACTTGTCAATAAAATGATGAACCAAAACAGGAATATCATCAGTACGTTCTTTAAGCTTCGTCAGGTGGATAGGGATAACGTTGAGCCGGTAAAACAAATCCTCCCGGAAACGCCCTTTATTGATATACTCTTTCAGATTCTGGTTTGAGGTAGCAATCAAGCGGACATCAACCGTGATTGTGGTGCTGGAACCAACCCGTTCAAACTCCCGCTCCTGAATCACTCGCAACAGCTTAGCCTGCAGATTCAGGGGCATTTCTGATATTTCATCCAGCAGCAGAGTACCACCATCGGCCAGCTCAAACCTTCCTCGGTTGGTCTTCTTGGCATCCGTGAAAGCACCCTTCTCATAACCGAACAACTCAGCTTCGACCAGACTCTCCGGCAAGGCGGCGCAGTTCAGCTTGATAAAAGGGCCATCATGGCGATACGAGGCGTAATGAATCGCCCGCGCCACCAACTCTTTTCCCGTGCCGGAGGCGCCAGTGATCAACACCGTGGAACGAGCGTTAGCCACCGACTGAATAAGGTCAAAAACTTCTTTCATAACCTTAGACTTTCCAATCAGGTTTTGAAATCGGTTGGCTAAGTCCTTGCGGAGTAGCTCGTTTTCGGAGCGAAGGTTGAGAACCTCGCTGACGCGTTTCAGGATATGTTCGACTGTCTCTGGCAAGACCGGTTTCAGCAGAAAATCATAGGCACCCATTTTTATTGCTTTGACGGCAGTTTCTATAGTTCCGTAGGCCGTCATTATAACCACGATCGCTTCCGGACAAACCTTTTTGATGTTCTTCAAGAGCGCCAGGCCATCCATTTCCTTCATCTTGAAGTCCGCCAGCACGATATCAAATGACCGCTCATTGAATTTGGCTATTGCCTCCTCACCGGAAAAGGTTGCCAGACCGTCATAACCGGCTCGCTTAACAGTTTCTGTAATGACTTCGTTGACTAGCTTGTCATCGTCAACAACTAATACTGAATATCTCATGATAGACGCTTCCTGTTCAGACTGTCTATTCTTGTTGACATCAAAAGGCGAAATACCGCCCCACCCTCTGGTGAGTTTTCAGCGATAATATCTCCTCCGTGAGCCTTCATAATCTTCCACGCAACCGCCAGCCCGAGGCCGCTACCCTCTTTCTTGGTGGTAAAAAACGGCGCAAAGATGCGGTCCAGGCACTCCGGGTTGATACCGGGGCCGTTATCAGAAATAACCGTTTCAAAAACGGTTTCATCCAAGCCAAGCAGGATCCGTTCCGCATACTGGGCTACTGCCTTCTGCCGTGGTAGCAGTTGAAACCGTATTTCAACTTTCCCATTCCCCTCCAACGCCTCAACCGCGTTAGATAAGATGTTGAACAGAACCTGTCTAATCAGCAACCTGTCGAAGGCCAATCTGATTGGCCCTGCCCGGGGACCGTAAGGCGGGTAAAGCTGTATTTGTACCCCTTGAGCCTTTTCATCAAGCCCTTGCTGGAACTGTTCAACGGCGGATTTCAGAAAACTGTCGTAGACGACTTCAGTTTTGTTTATTTCCTCAGTCTTAGTATAGTTTAGCAGGGTGGTGATGGTTTCATTTAGGTTGTTGACACCGCGAATGATCTTGCCGGTATACTTCCGCTTTGGATCAGAAGTATCCAGCTCTCTTTCCAATAGCGAGGCAAAGCCGGCAATCCCGGAGAGAGGATTTCTGACCTCGTGAGCAATGGTGGCCGCCATTTCCCCCAGTGCCGCTAAGGTGTTCAGGCGGGCGATTTCACACTCCATCCTTTTTATCTTGGTCAAATCCTGAAAAACCTCCACCGCACCGTTGAAACGACCTTCATTATCTTTCAAGATAGCGGTGGAAACGGACAAGTTGAGCAAGGTGCCGTCCGGCAATTCCATATTCTTTTCTACCGACGCAACCTCTCGACCGCTCTCAGCTGCCCGCAGAGCATTAGCGTCAATAGGGGTACCTACCGGAACTACTTCCCGATAGTGTTTCCCTAAAGGTTCTCGAAGAGGAATGCCTAAGATCAGGGAAGCGGCGGGGTTAAAATGGGTAATTCGCCCGCTCTGGTCAACAGCAATCACACCCGCCGAAATTGAATTCAAAATCCCATTGAGAAACTCAGTAACGGCTAAATTGCGCTCGGTCAACTCCACCAGCTTCTTATTAGCTTCAACCAGCTTGTCATTCTGGGCGGAAAACTCGTCTTTAAGCTCGATATACTTGCGCTGGAGGGAGTTGATTATCCTGCGGAAAGAAGCATACGACTCAGTAAAATGGGAAACTTCTTCAGCGTTTACGAGCGTATCATAGAGGGTTCCCTTCTTATTATCCATGGCAAACTTTACCTATTATTTAATAATTAGAATTGCCTAAAGCAGTTTCAACAAAAAACTTTCCTCAGGGAGAGCTGAGGATACTATTGGTAAATTCCAGCGGCAGACGGTGATCAACAATCCCGCCTGAGATCAAGTCTCGGAACTTCGCGATAGTAATTAAATCACCGGCAGAAGCTTCGACTTCTACCATTTGATAGAGTGGTTCTTTGATGAGCAGTGTCTCTCATTTGTTCACTTACCATATCCATTGGCACTCTCCGGTTTTTCAGCCGGCCAGGATTTGTTCAATTTTCCTTTTGAATGTCTCGGGTGTGAACGGTTTCACTATATAATCGTTAACGCCTGCTTTCAAGGCTTGGATGACGTCGTCTTGGACGGACCGAGCGGTCACCATCATAACCGGCAAATCTCTGAACTCCTCCATAGACCTTAACGTGGTAACGAACGTCAACCCATCCATCTCCGGCATATTCCAGTCAGTGATGACTAAGCTGATTTTGTCAACTTTCAGCTTTGCTAAGGCGTCCTTGCCATCAGTAGCCTCCACTACATCGTTATAGCCGGCTCGCTGTAACATGTTGACGATAATCCGCCTCATAGAAGGGTTATCTTCAACAGCAAGGATTTTCAAATTCGCCACGTTGCCTCCCTGCATCTCTCATCACTGCTTCATTTCAAATACTCACAAAACGCCATCTCATGGGCTTGGGAAGCCATTTCACTTAGCTCATTGAAATCAAAAATCTTGGTTATAAAGCCAACTACCCCCTTTTCAAAGGACACGATTCAAGGTGACTTGTCCTTTATTTTCGACTCGATTATCTTGAAAAGCTGGTTGATATTGAACGGCTTGGTAATGTAGTCAGCAGCCTTGATTCTGAGGGCAGTAACTGCCGACTCAACCGAGGGGAACCCGGTCATGAGTACCACTGGAATATCAGGATATGCTTCACTCATCTCGGAAGTCAGAGTAAGTCCGTCCATCTGGGGCATTTTAATATCTGTGAGGACCAGGTCGATTTTCTTGGAGCGCAGTATATCAAGTGCCTTTTCTCCGTTTTCTGCGATGGATATTTCCCAACCCTGACCTAGAAAGAAATCATAGAGCAGATCACGAATCAGCAGCTCATCATCAACAACCAAAATAGAGGGCGACTTCATTGTCCAATCCCCTTCAGACCTGAGATGGTCTTCTTTGCGGCTTTATCATCGCTGGTGTTTTCCTCATTTCGAAGTTTCTTCAACGCTGGCGAAGCATGCCGGTACCCCATCCGAGTCAGAGCTGTGATAGCTGCGACACGAATGATGCCCTGCCTGTCGTCCAGGTAGGGGAGAATATATTCGCTGTATTTTCCAACACCCAGACTACCAATCGAATTGATGATATGATATCTCACCCAGTCATCTTTATCATCCAGCAGGAAGGTAATATCCGGTACAGCCTTTTCGCCCTGAATAGCAATGAGGGCCGACGCAGCAGCTTTCCGAACCTCGCTGTTTTCGTCATTCAAAGCCACCCGTAACGGCTGAATATCCGTGACTCCGCTAATCCGTGTTAGAGAATGAATGGCTGATTTTCTGATAGAAGCCCAAGGATGATTGATAGCTCTAAGCAGAGGTCTCACTACGTCAGTTTCTCCAATTAGGCCTAAGGCTGTAACAGACAATCGTTGACGCTCGGCGTTGGGGTGATAGAGATCGGCTGTAAACTTAGCCACAACCTTGGGACCGCCAATAATGATAAGAGCACCTATGGCCGCTTCACGAACGTCGGCGTATTTATCCTCCAAACCGGAAAACAAGAAATCAAACTCCATTTCCGACCCCACCCATCCCAGGGCAGCAAACGCTGCCGCGCGAACACACCTGACTTCATCTATCGCCAGTTTCTTCAAAGCAGGAATAGCACTGGTATAACCGGCTATGCCGAGGGTATAGCCTATTTCCCGGCGAACATGGTGATTGGGATCGTCGACAAAACTTAATAGTTTCTGGACTATTTCGTCGTTGAGGAAGGGCTTCAGGAAATCCAGGAGAATCACTTTCATGGCGGGAGGAGAACAGGCAAGTTTTTCCAGAACCAGATCGCTCACCGACGGCGCAACCTGGGCAAGAATCTCTGAGATTTGACTAAACTCATTTTCCTCGACAGCATCGAGAATCTCCAAGAGTGATCTTACAACCCTTTCCCCATGCCAAGAGCTAAGTTGATGAAGGGTGAACTCGGTAGTCTTTTTGTCTCTGTTTTTGACGCCCGCAACCAGAAAATCTATAAATCTGTCAAGCGGGAGATTACGATTTATCTTACCAGGATTCAAGTGATTGATATTGATTATGGCTGCCATTGCCGCCTCAGCAACAGTTTGATCTTTGTGATCCAGATACTTAAGCAGTCGGTCAACTGAGTTTATATCATCTATGCTACCGATGGCCTGGATAACAGCACACAATATCTGCGGGTCGCTGGAATTGAGGAATCCGTATAAAGCTTCCAACGTGGAGGGGTTATTGATTTTTGCCAGAGCTTCCACTACCTGAAAGCGAACGTCTTCGATTTTATCGTAGGCAGCCACCAAGGCCGGTATTGCCTCTTTTGAACCAATTTCACCCAAGGCTTCAACAGCGGCGCAAACGATATTGAAATTTTTGTCCTTAAGCTTACCACACAGCGGTTCAACAGCCCGCTCATCCTCAATTAAACCTAACACATCAATAATGAACTTGCAGACGTCATTGTCATTGGTATTAAGAGCCTCGATCAAAGGCTGAACAGCCGGCAACCCGATCCGCACCAGTACCTCGGCAGCCAGATTGCGTGTCACTATGTTATCATCAGCCAAAAAACAAATGAGAAGCCGGTAGACGGTTTCTCCTTTCCGCTGCACTAAAATGTCAGCCGCTAGCTCTCTTACACTGAGATTAGAGTCTTCAAGCGCCATCACCAACCCGGCAACAGCTCCATCATCGCCATATCTGCCAAGCTCTTTGACGGCTTCTTGGAGCTGGTAAGAGTTGGCCGATCTCAGTCGAGTTAGCAACTCACCAATTCGGTCGATCATGTTAGTCACGAACCTGGCCCTTCCTCAGCTTACTGATCAAAAGAGACAGAACATCATCCGGTCGTTACAGCTTGATAGGAGTTGAGAGCCTCCACTTCGGTCGTAAAAATCTCGAAGATATGCGAAAGTTGCGTGATTTCAAAAATCTCCTGAACGTAGCTGGCTAAATCCGACAATGTCAGACGTCCCTTGCGCAGCCGGATTTCTTTCATAACAGAGACCAGAGCTCCCAGACCAGAGCTGTTGATGAATTCCACTTCACCCAAGTTCAGGTGAATTGCGGTTTTTTCCTTCTCGAACAGCTTCTTGACTTGTTCTTTAAGAGCGGAGCCGGTGGCCATATCCAGCCTGCCTTTCAGACTAAGAATAGTCACGTTTGCTTCTTCTCTGAGAGTGATTTCCATTTTTTCCTCCACCGTCAACTATGTCAAACGTTCCTCTTTGTTTTTCTTTATCAGGTCAAAGCGAATGGAGACTTTCAAACCTCCGTATTGGGTTTCAGTGAATCTCACAGAACTTGCGAAGTGTCTCATGATATCCACCCCGCGCCCACCTTCTGAAAACATGGTCGGGGGATACCTATGTTCCACTTTGTCCAACCCGCCGCGGCCTTTGTCAACTATATCGGCACTGAGAACCTCTTTGTTTACATTGAGTACCAGCTTAATCGTTTTCTGGGGATTTTGTTCGTTGCCATGCACAAGGGCATTGGTGAACGCTTCGGAAACTACTAACATGAAACTGTCCTGCAGATATTCGTCTACCCCATTCTCCTGCAAAACCATCTTCACATCATCGAGCATCTTCTCTTCCGATGCAGCTACTGAAGGATAAGTAAATTCTGATGCGGGCATGCTCACTTCACCTTCACCTGGAGAATGGTAAAATCATCATGTGTTTCTTCCGAGGATCCTTCCGCAAAGCGATCGACAAATTGTTTGACTTTCAGACAGAACTCTTTGGGAGCCAGGTCTATCTGAGCCGTAAAAACCTGTTCCACCTGTTCCCGACCAAACAAGTTGTGGTCGGCGTCAGCGGCTTCAGTCAACCCATCCGTAAACAGAAACAGACGATCACCGCTGGCCAGAGACCTTTCCCCTTGTTCGAATTGGACATCGTTGAACTGGCCGACAATCGGGCCACCCTCGCGCAGCTCACATATTCCTTCCCGCTCATTTTCCCAGAAGAGACCCGGCAAGTGACCGGCATTGCAATAGGTCAAAATATGGCCTTTGAGGTCGAATTTACTGAGAAAGAGGGTGATGAACATCTCTCGGTCCTTGATTATTTCTTTGCTCAACAAACTGTTCAACCGTCCAGTCAGCTCTGAAACGGTAATCTTGGGATGCCATGACAAGACAGACCTGACAATGCCGGCAGCAGCCGACATCACCAATGCTGCCGGCACCCCCTTACTGGATACATCTCCGATCACAACAATAAGTGTGGTCTCATCGAGCTTGACGACGTCGTAGAAATCCCCTCCCACCTCTCTGACGGGAAAGGAGACAGCCCCAATCTCGACTCCGGGAATGTTGTCGATATCCTGGGGGAGAATTGTTTCCTGAATCTGGCGGGCGATGGACATCTCCTGCTCTATCTTCTGCTGTTTCAGCTTGTCTTTCATCAGCCTGGAGTTGTCAATAGCGACAGCGACAAAGTTGAGCAGCATCTCAAGGACTTCTTTGTCTTCTTCGCTGTAGTTCCCCCCTGCCGCTTTGTTGATAATTATCATTACGCCAAGGCAAGCGTCGGAGGTTTGAATGGGAAGACAGATAACTGATTCTATAGAAATTCCATTTTGATCCTTAATCCCCAGCTCATTAAGAATTACGGTCTGGCGAATTTTGAAGCAATAGTCGGGCAGATCCATTCCGTCCTGGTAGACCAGTGACCGTGCAAAATCCTCGCTCACCCCCCAGCTTATTTTCACCTTCAGCTCGTTGTCATCTTCGAGCATAATCAAACCGACTTCGCCGTCAGCAAGCCTGATAGCCATGTCCATCACCACTGAAAGGACAGCGTTAATTTCATGAATGGAAGTAATGACTGCCCCCATAGTGGCCAGGTCACGCAATTGCGCTTTGGTGACCTCAAGCCTGGTCTCCAGCTCGTTCAGCCGATCGTCAATTTCAACATGGGCCGGCATATATGAGGTATATCGACAGAAGACAAAAAGCTATTGAGCCTAAAGCCCGTCAGGCGAAAAAGAAACTGACTATTTTCTTCGGAACTTAAGGCGGAAGGGGACACCCTCGAAACCAAACTCCTGCCGGATTTGATTGCTGAGATATCCGATATAAGATTTATCAACCAGTTTGGGGTGATTGGCAAAAAAGATAAAAGTCGGCGGCGCTACCTCAGTCTGGACGATGTAGTTGAACTTAATGTATTTACCTTGCTTGGCAGGAGGGTGCCGTCTGCTTATCACCTTTTGGAAGAACTCGTTGAGCAGGGCCGTGGGAATTCTCTTGTTCGTCTCAGCGTAAACTTTCTCGACCAGCGACATCACCTTGGCAACCCGCTGTCCCGTGAGCGCTGAAACATAGATAACCGGCAGATAAGCATATTTAGCCAGGATAGCATTGACGGCCTTAGTATATTGAGCTGCTGTTGTTGAGTTTTTTTCAATGAGATCCCATTTGTTTACGGCCAGAACCGCGGCTCGACGGTTTGTGACAACCTCCTCCAGAATCCTTTGGTCCTGCGCCGTAAGACCGGCTGAGGCGTCAACAAGAACCACCGCCACATCGCAACCCTCAATCGCTCTCACGGCGCGCAGCGTGGTGTAAAACTCGACATTCTCGCGGATCTTGTACTTTCGTCTCAGGCCAGCGGTGTCAATCAAGATATAGTTCTGACCATTGAGCTCTAACGGTGTGTCGACAGCGTCCCGAGTAGTGCCGGCAATCGGCGTGACAAGGAACCGCGGCTGGCCAATTAGCCGATTAATGAAGGAAGACTTGCCGACATTTGGCCGCCCCACCAGGGCTACTTTGATAACGTCTTCCCTTACCTCGCTTATCTGTTTATCCTTGGGAAGCTTGGCAGCAACAATATCCAAAAGTTCCCCAACTCCACGTCCGACTTTCGCCGAAACCGGAACGGGATCACCAAGCCCAAGAGCGAGAAATTCAAATATCTCGCTTTCAAGCCGGTCGTTGTCGACCTTGTTGGCTACGAGGATACAGTTCTTGCCGGATTGGTGCAGCCGCCGGGCAATCCTCCGGTCGGCCAGATCAGGGCCGACCAGGGTGTCCACAAGAAAAAGCACCAGGTCGGATTCGTTTATTGCAAATTCGGTCTGGTCATAAATCAGCTTTTCCATCAGGTCTTCCGTTTGAGGTACCATCCCCCCCGTATCGACCAGCCGAAAACTCGCTGTGCCCCAATCACAGACGGCGTAATTGCGGTCGCGGGTAATACCCGGTTGCTTATCCACAACAGCCACCCTCTTTTTCAGAAACCGATTAAACAGCGAAGACTTCCCAACATTGGGACGCCCAATAATGGCAACGGTCGGGATTGTCATGCGAAGACTTCTCTAATGGTCTCGGCCAGGTTGTACCGACCGACAACGACCGGTTTGTCCAGAGCGCTTTGAAGCTGTTGTAAGGACATGTCATCCAGAAACAGATTGTCTCTATTCAGGCAGTTCGGCGGCAACACAAAAACATCATACTCACCAGCTTTGCTGCGGGCTTGGTCAAGTAGGTCTTTCCCCGTCAACAGACCCGACACGGTAACCGTCTCTCCCCAGAACAAGTTACGAACGGGATGCACGGAGAGGTTCAATTTGAGCTCATCCCATATAAAGGGAGCGATCTGTCTACTCAAGAAAGGGTAGGCTGAAGAGCCTGTCAGAAACAATGTCCGCCTGTCAGACTTCATGTTTCTAAGCGACATGCGGCGGCGGTTGAAAGTTGTCATAAACTCACGAGCCATACCGACCCCATTCTCAAATTGCGCCATCTGCTCGTATGACGCCCGTTTGGGGAAACTTCTTCCCGCTAAAACATAAAACTCATCAGCCGCCCAGACGAACCTGGTCCCAAGTAATTCAAGCAGTTCCCTTTGACGCATTTCAATATAGTCAACAACCGCCGCTGCTTCATCGGGAGTATAGGTACGGAGCTTGGGAAGATGCTCACGATACCTGGTCAGACCGACCGGCACCACTGCCAGCGTCTCAACCCCCGGGTAAAGCTGCGCCAGGTCATCGACAGTCTTCTCCAACTGTGGCCCGTCGTTGACGCCGGGGCAGAGTACTATCTGGGTATGAAGAGTAATTCCATTCCGGCTCAGGTATCGCAAGTGGGGCAGGATCGGTGTCAGCTTTTGGTTGCGAAGCAT
>CAZYRH010000086.1:0-10212 GCA_964650395.1 uncultured Ignavibacteriales bacterium | reverse complement strand
TTTGGGTTCTTGACGGCGATGCGGGTAAGATCAACTACCTGGACGAGGGGGGAAGTAAACTTTTCGAGACCGGCCCTGGCATCCCAGGAAGTAATCGCCCCTTAAAGGAGCCTTCGGATATAGCGCTGCTGAGTGACGGTCGCCTGATAATTGCTGACAGCGGCAACAATCGCCTTCTTGTTTGTCGGGTCGTATACGAAAACCGGTAGTTCTACCGCATATGAGGTGCTGGCGGCCCAAAAGACTTTACCTCTGGTTCGTGCTTATCTCGGCCATAAGTACCGTTGGGAACGCGAGGACCCAGATCGAACTGACCGGTAGAAACATCCCCAAGCGTTTGTTCATCGGTAAGCAACGAATCTTTTTTGAATCCGATTCGCTTTACTTGAATGGTCGTCTTCTGGTGCGCAACGTTGACTACTCATTTGATAACAGCCGCAGGCTGTTCGACCTGTCCCACTTGGGCGTCGACGATGGGGACACGTTAACAATTACCTATGAGAAAGTGCCTGACTGGCTCCAGGAATCGTATGGCCGTTCATTGCCGGATGTCTCCCACCATGCAGTCGAGAGGATCGATCCCTCGCCTCAATCCGGTCAAAGGGGCCTTACGTATGAAGGTTCCGACATCTCGATCTCAGGGGCAAAATCATTTCGCTTCTCGGCACGCTCCGCCGGCGCTTCAAATTTCAGTCAGTCTCTTGATCTTAAAATATCAGGTCATCTCACACCCGGTCTTGAGATTACCGGCGCCGTATCCGACCGTGGACATGATCCATCTTATGGACCCTCCAACAGCCGACTCAATGAACTTGACAAGATCAATCTGAAACTGAAATCCGATATGCTGGCGGCTCAAATCGGCGACATGGCGGTTGTCAGTAGGTTTGACATGGGTTCCGGGCGTAGCCAGCGAGTTTCCGGGGCGAACCTTAACATTCACACTCAGCGCTGGTATGCTGAGGCACTGGCAGCCCGCCCCAAAGGAAGGTTCGAAACTTTCAAGTTTTCCGGAGAAGACGGTTTGCAAGGGCCCTATCAGATTGGCCAGGGAGCCAATGCCCGTGCCATCGTCCCTGGTTCGGAACAAGTTTGGCTTGACGGCCAGCTTCTAACACGGGGCGCTCATAAGGATTACACGATCGATTACCCTATCGGGCGGATAACATTCAGCGTGAATCATCCCATTGACCAACGAAGCAGAGTCGAGATTGACTATGAGCTCCGCGCGACCGATTACCGCGAGGAGTTAATCTCCAGTGGTGGAGGCGTTAGTCTTGGCGATTCGTCACTATCCATGGAGGTAGAGTGGCTCCGCGAAGGAGACGATAAAAGCCAGCCCCTGATGGGAGAACTTTCTGACGAGGAAAAAAACACACTGGCCGCTGTTGGCGACAGCGTTGGGGACGCCGTCCGTTCCGGGGTAACACTCGACAGCAACGGCAGCTATGTTCTCATTGTTGATAGCCTCCCGGATTCAATCTATCAATATGTGGGGCGTGACAGCGGCAATTACTCAATTCATTTCAGCTATGTTGGTTCCGGAAAAGGCGACTACCGTTTCTTGGGTGGAGAGCGCTACGAGTTTGTCGGTTTTGGGCAGGGTGATTACCTGCCCATTATCATCCTCTCCGCGCCGGAGAGAACGGACTACTTCAGCACAAGAATCGGCCTGCGCAACCAACTGGCAGGAAAGCTGACGGCTGAGTTTCGGCAAACACTGTTTGACCAAAATCTCTTTTCAAGTCGAGACGACCATGACAATCAGGGATTGTTTTATTCACTGGCATCTTCAAAAGAATGGCAATGGAACGGACAGCCAAATCGCTTGACTCTCAAAGCCCACCAAAAGGAAGCAAATTTCAAAACACGAAACCGCTTATACCCGGCAGACTTCAAACGCAACTTTCTGCTGCCGGAGGACTTTGTCCCTTTTACTGACGAGACTTTATATGAGCTGGGCCTGGCCATGAGTCCGTCATCCGTTATCGCTCTCTCGCCCTCTTTTTCGAGGCTTGATTACCGGAACAACTTCGGGTCGTCTACCGGGGGACTACGGGCAGATCTCACGCTGCATCGCAACCTCGACGCACGTCTGGGATGGAAGTCCGCAGCGGCCAGGTACGATAGATTGATGATAAGGAGGAGAGGAGAAGCTGACACATATTCCACCACCATTCGTTACCAGCTCTCACGCCGCTTTGAACTGTCGTCGGGCTACGAGTACGACCGGCGTGAAAATGAGTACAGCGGGGAACTAAAAGGCACTCGGTACAACCGATACCTCTGGACGCTGGACGTTCAAAGTGAGCGTCTCAGTTATCAGTACTATGTCGAGGACACTTTGACGGGGCAGTGGAGCGAGATTCTTTCAAGAAGCCGTCTTGCCGCAACCTCAAGCAGGAAACTGGGTCTTCTTTCATACAGCGCGGAGTTCACCTATCAATGGCTGAGGCAGCCCCAAGTTGTCAATGAAGACTTCCTGGTGCGAACGAATCTACAATACCACAACGCTCGCCAGCGGCTGGAGGTGAGCTCATCGTACACCCTCTCAAAGGAAACGCGAAACGCACGAGGCATCAGCTACCTTGAGGTAGAGCACGGGCAGGGTGATTATATCTTTGAAAACGGTGAGTATGTTCCTGATCAGGATGGCAATTATATTCGGGTCGAGGAAGTCCTTTCCGACCGTTCTCGTGTCTCTCGCGGAGAAAAGAGTTTTCATGTGGCTAAGAACTTCCGTACTGTGCTGATCCGATTCAATTCCAGCATCCAAGAGGAACTTCTCAGTCAGGGGAAAAGGAAGCTCTGGTGGGCGGTTCCCTTTTTATCAGATGAAACTCAGCCCTATCTGTTTTATTCGCGGCGGTACGACGCCGACATCAGATTATTCCCCATAAAGAACTCCTACGCGGCGAATCTAACATTTAACGAGGATCAAGAAGAGCGCTATATCGCTGGAGCAACAAGAAACAAGCATGATACTAAAGAAGGGCTTGTTCTGAAGCAGGCGGTTGATAATACTTTTATCGAGGAAAGTGTAAAGTTCTTTCAGGGCAATCGTGATAACTACTTCAGCGGCGCCGGCAAGATCAACGGATATGAAATAGGATTTAATGTGCGGCGGCTGGTGTCATCACAGGAACTCTCGGCCGGAGGCAGCTATCGTCGAGCCGAGTCAGCTCAGAACGAGCGCTCAGAGATATATTCTGCCCAGTTGGGCACCAGGGTGAGGATTCTCAACAGAGGTGAGCTGCGAACATCGCTGGAATTGTACCGGCAATTACTGGCCAACAGTGTCGACGTCCCGTCGTTTCAATTGACAGGCAGCAAGCCTGGCAGTCGAGGCGCTATCTGGTTGGTGAGCCTTCGCTATGGTGTGAGAGATGGCTTCCGCGTAAACTTCTCACTATCGGGACGGCATTCGGATGATCGTACCGCCCGCATCACCGGTCGCGGCGAAATGATTGCGGGGTTCTAAGGTTGCCATGCGTATTATTGTCAAAATCATTGCTACTTTAAGCCTGCTTGTAATCGAGCTTGGTGCTGTTGAGGTTGTCTACGAAGGTACTTCTCCGCATGACACCAAGGATATCAATAGAATAATTAATCAAGCCTCACCTAACCCTGATTCGGTAACGACGCTGCTTCGCAATGATGGCTACCTGGACGCCTGCGTCCATCTCGAAAAGAATCAACTGACGATCGCTGTCGGGCAACTCTATATAATTGATTCAGTGTATATAGCGAGCGACTCAAGTTTCATAATTCACTCCGGCAATGTGTTCAACAAGAAAAGCCTGCAAGAATTAACAGACAGTATCTTAACTCAATATTATGATCGGGGTTACTATTGGGCATCGGCCAGGGTTATCCGTGTTCACAAACACAAAGGGACAGTTAATCTTGAATTGCGAATTAGAAAAGGCCCGATGGTCAAATTAGGAAACACCGTCTATACCGGCCTTGTCCGCACCAGTAGTGACTTGGTGGCGAGATATATCACGGTTGGCGCCGGTGACACTCTTTCTGATGCCACCCGGCATCGTGCGGAAGAGGGGGCAGCCGCTATTCCTTTCATCACCTTCCATCCACCCGTGGAGATTAGACCACACGAAGGTTATACCACCGCCGACCTTGCATTTCAGTTTTCAGAGAAACGTCAATTCGGCCTTGAGATTGGGGGTGGGTATCTTCCTGACAATGCTACCGGTCTGGTATGGCACCTTGATTTGAACTTCGACAACTTGTTTGGCCGGGGGAGGCAAGCCTCAATCTTTTCTGAGCGGCGAGAGAGAGGGCGAAACGCTTTGCGCGTCAGTTACGGACAGCCGCTCTTTCTGGTCGGTGTGGGAAGGCTACGGCTTGAGGTTGCAACCCGCGATTACCGGAAGCAGTTTTATGAGTTCTCTCTGCAGGGAGCATATATCACCCGTCTAAAAGGTGATATCTCGGGCGGTCTCAGTCTCGGCTGGAAAACCGTGCAGCCCTCGGTATCCTTGCCTGCTTATTCGTGCTTTACAACTCAGTTCTCCATTGAACGGCAAGCGCTTGACAACAAGGCAAACCCGGCTAACGGTCTGAGTCTCATGTGGTCAATATCATATTCTTACCGACGTTATGCTGAGGACAGTCTGGCTGTGGCTCCCGAACGGTGGAGCTTCAATGAGACCCGTACTGCCGTGTATCTCAAGTGGTACAAAAGAGTGGCGGGGTTGCTGGTGGGTCATCTGGGATTAAATTATGTCGGCTTAGAGACCAACGAGTCTTTGCCTCCAATCTCAGAACTCATCTTTGTGGGTGGCCCGGGAACGATTCGCGGCTTCCGCAACGAGCAGTTCACTGCCTTGCGAGCAGCGTTCGGTACAATAGAACCCCGTCTCCGTTTTTCCAATGCCTACTTGTTCGCCTTCTATGACGCCGCCTACCTCAATAATAGAATCTCAGGCGCTGCCGACCCCTTGGTACCCGAGAAGCGGATAAGTACACAGGAGAGATACCGGTACGGCTATGGTGTTGGCCTGGCTTTCCACGACGCTCACCGTTCAGTTAAACTTTCCTTAGGCTGGAACCCGGAATTAGCGTTTGACCAACCAAGGCTGTCAGTCGAGTTTTCCTCCGACATATAAAAGTTGACTCTATCGGTCATCCCTGATATCGTCCACTCATGCTGCGTTTCATTGAAACGCTTAAACTGATCAGGGTCGTCAACTGCTTGCTGGCAATGGTGGGGGTGGGTGTGGGGGCCTACATGACGTGGCTGTGGTCATTCTATTATGGGCCGCTAGTTGCAGCTTTGGCGGCTTTCCTGGTTTGTGCCGGCGGGAATGTTGTCAATGATCTGGTTGATGTTGAAACAGATCGCATCAATCATCCCCAACGAGCGTTGGTGCGGAACTCCTTGAGTAAAAGATATGCGATTACTTTAGCAGTAGGATGCAATATCCTGGCGATTTTGTTAGCTATTGCTGTCAACCGGGCTGTCGCAGGGATCGCTTTGGTAGTGATAATCCTCTTGCTGCTATATAATTATCGGCTCAAGAGAATACCTCTGGTGGGGAATATCGTTATAGCGATACTGACAGGTCTGACGTTTATAACGGGGGGGCTTGCTGTAGACCATGTCATGACATTTACTCTTCCCGGCCCGATTATACCGGCGGTCTTTGCTTTTTTTTTCCACCTGGTCAGAGAGATCATCAAGGACGTACAGGACATCGAAGGCGATCGGCAGGCGGGCGTTAAAACACTACCGCAGGTCGTTGGCGTTCAGAAGTCGCTCTTAGTGGCTTTAGTTGTTTTTTTTGTTCTGGTTCTTCTGACTTACGTGCCGATTATTGCAGCTTGGTTTGGTACGTACTATAAGATCATAACCGTTTATGTGATTGATCTACCCCTTCTGGCGCTATTAATTTTTATCTGGGGTAATCCAACCCCCCAAATGCTGAGAGTAGGCTCCATAAGCCTCAAAGCCGGTATGGGGTTAGGTATCGTGGCCCTTGTAGTTGCTTGAGATTCTTTGGAAACGAATGTGCAAGTAGAGAGTATAATCTCAATTATGGCTGTGGTAGCCATCTGATGGCTGAGGCAGTTATCTGTAGATGGATGGGACGAAGAAAAAAGTGCAGAGTCAATTTCGTACAGTTGTATTGAGCTTACTCTTGGCGGCTGTCCTAACAGGCAGGGCTTGTGGTGGGTTTACTGGTGCATAGCGTTATGTAGGTAGTCTGAAGGAATGAGCAACACACTTCGGGTGACACTTGCGTTCTTGTTGAACCTCGGCTTGGTGGCTACCCTTGCCGGTGGCGCTCTTGGCGACGGTATAGCAGTGTCCCAATCACTGGACCGTTTCAATATCCCCTTTGAGGACAGTGTGCATTTTGAGATCGTTCTCCAGTGGGACGGGCCGCAGTCAACCTACCTCTTTACCAAACCGTTGAGTCCTACCTTTGGCCATTTGAAAGCCCGTGGAGTAACCTCGTCAATAAGCTCAACCGGTTCCAACAGCGAGGAAGTCACTACTAAGAAATTCAGCTATACACTTATCCCATCATCGCCGGGAACCGGTAGAATTGACCCTATCACCATTAGCTACATCTCCTGGCCTGACAGTGTGCCTGGAAAGTTGGTCACTGAGGCTATGAGTGTACGAATCGCGGAGCCCTCTCAGCCGGTTAGCCAGGGTGGCAGCAGCATCGTCTGGCTTGTCGTTGCAGCTTCACTTGTGGTCTTGGGAGTTGTTGCTTTTGCTTTGGTGAAATGGATTAAAAAGAGAAAGCCGAAAGAGGTTGTGAAGACACCGGTCGAGCAGTTTCTTGAAGATCTCACGGTGTTGAAACGACAGGCCGGCAGCGATCTGAAAAAATTCCAAACCGGTTTGTATAAGATTATAGTAGAATTTCTTTCGGCAAAATACAGTATCAACCCGGATGGTCATTCCGATGATGATATGGAGGAACTCTTGGAACCAACCGACTTGAGTGACAGTCAAAAAAAGCAAATCAGCCTGTGGTTGGTACAGGCCCGAAGGGATAAGTTTCGACCGTTTGCCGGCGCACCTGGAGAAACCATCCGCCTGGAGACCGAAATTCGCCAGTTCTTTGAAAAACTGTAGCTGTAAATAGATGGAGGTTAAATGCACACTGATATCCAGCAGATTCAATCCAGAGTAGAGGCCGAGTCCTCATTTATTGAACGTTTGACGCGGGAAATGAGTTCGGTCATCGTCGGCCAAAAGTATCTTATTGATCGGCTATTGATCGGGATTTTGTCTAACAGCCATATCCTTATAGAGGGCGTCCCCGGTCTGGCCAAGACCCTATCGGTCAAGACCCTGTCCGATGCCATTCAGGCAAAATTCCAGCGCATCCAGTTTACGCCTGACCTGCTTCCGGCGGATTTGATTGGAACTATGATCTATAACCCCCAGACAGCCGAGTTTTCCGTCAAAAAGGGGCCGGTATTTGCCAATATCATCCTCGCTGACGAGATCAACCGCGCCCCGGCCAAAGTGCAGTCGGCCCTGCTGGAAGCAATGCAGGAACGCCAGGTTACGATCGGGGATAAGACGCATAAGCTGGATGAGCCATTTCTCGTGCTGGCGACGCAGAACCCGATAGAGCAGGAAGGAACCTATCCACTTCCTGAAGCGCAGATCGACCGCTTCATGTTGATGCTGAAAATCACCTACCCCTCACCAACTGAGGAACGGGAAATCATGGATCGGAATGCGGAGACGGGCCTCCCCGCCGTCTCAAGAGTCATTGCGCCGCAGGATATCATAAGGGCGCGGGAAGTCGTTCGCTCAATCTACGTCGATGATAAAGTCAAAGAGTATATTGTTAATATCGTTTTCGCTTCTCGCGAGCCGGCCAAATACGGGTTAGCCGACTTGACTGACCTGATTGCCTATGGCGCCTCGCCTCGCGCTAGCATTTATCTGAATCTGGCCGCCAAGGCGCACGCCTTTATAAAGGGAAGAGGGTATATAACGCCCGAGGATATCAAAGCGATCGGGCCTGACGTGCTGCGCCATCGCATACTGATCACCTACGAGGCCGAAGCAGAAGAGATAACCAGCGACAATATCGTCACCAAGATTTTCGACGCTGTCGAGGTGCCGTAGTATTAGCATATGCTTCCCAAAGAAGTCCTCAAAAAGATTCGACGGATCGAAATACGAACCAAAAAACTGGTCAACGACCTGTTTTCAGGAGAGTACCATTCGACCTTCAAGGGGCAGGGGATGGAGTTCGAGGAAGTCCGCCAGTATGAACCGGGGGATGACATCCGCCTTATTGACTGGAACGTCACCGCCCGTACCGGCTACCCGCATATCAAGAAGTTCAGAGAGGAACGTGAGCTGTCAGTGGTACTGCTGGTTGACGCTTCCTCCTCCGGCCAGTTTGGCACCAAAGACCGGTTCAAGAATGAAACTTCGGCGGAACTGGGCGCTCTGCTGGCTTTCTCGGCCATCAAGAACAACGACAAAGTAGGCCTGATCATTTTTACCGACACCATTGAGAAATTTGTCCCCCCGCAGAAGGGTCGCGCCCATGTCCTGAGACTGATTCGGGAAATACTTTATTTCAAGCCGACCGGTACCAGCACGGACATCGGGGGGGCACTCGAATATTTCAATCGCGTGATAAAAAGAAGATCTGTGGTTTTCCTGATTTCTGATTTTCTTTCGGAGGGTTTCTATAAACCCCTGCAAATTGCCAATAGGAGACATGACATTATCGCGGTCAAGATTACTGACCCCCGTGAAACTACCTTTGATAATGTCGGATTGATCGAGCTCGAAGATACTGAAACTGGCGAAGTGCTAATGATTGATACCGCCTCAAAAGCGTTTCGCCGCGAATTTGCCGCCCGCGCCGAGGAAGACACGCTGAACCTGAAGAAAGGGTTTCGGCTTATAAACCTTGACTTCATAAACATCCGCACAGATCAGTCATACATAGTGCCATTGATCAATTTCTTCAAAGCGAGGGAAAGAAAGCTGTAAAACGGGATAAGGGATGGTGAAACATATTGAGATGAAACCCTGGACAACCTTAGCGTGGCTGGTACTGGCTGCGTTGTTAACTACCGTTTCCTGTAACAGCGGAGGCGGTCACACCCGTGAAGCCGTGGAAAGGCACAAGAAGCTGGCGGGAGAATTGGAAGACAACAAGCTGTATAAAGCGGCTATCGAAGAATATCAAAAGATTCTGGATAACGATGAATTAGATGGTAAAACGCGAGCTAACATCAATTACCTGATCGCTAAGATTTACTACGAGGATCTTGAAAACTATGAGGAAGCTGCGGCATATTATGTCCGCGCTCGCGCTCTTAACCCGGAGGGTTCCTTTGTTGAAGAAGCCTCCAGAAAACTGGTGGCGTCGCTGGAGAAGATGGGGCACATGCTCGACGCCCAACGCCAGCTCTCAGCCGTGACCAGTATTGACACTACTCCTCCGGAAAAAGGTGACGTCGTGGTAGCGCGGGTCGGCGGGGTGCCGATATGGCTGTCCGAAATCGAGAGCGAAATTCAGACTCTTCCACCTGAGATGCAAAAGAAGTTTCTGACCCGCGAGCAGAAAATACAGTTCGTCCATAACAATGTAGCCACCGAGCTATTGTACCACGCTGCGGTTAGAGAGGACTACGGCAGCGATCCCGAAATCAAGAGACAGCAACAACTGCTGTATAAAAAGCTGTTAGTCGACAAGTATGTGGTCGATAAAGTGATGCCGGAGATTCGTATTGACTCGGCCGACGTGGAAAACTACTACCTGGTTCACAAACAGGATCGCTACAACAACGCACCGTATGACTCTGTTAAGGCGACGGTGTTTCTTGACTACCAGGGTGAGAAGGCGCAGGCAGCCTTTAGTGACTACATTTCACTCCTGGCGAAAACCGAGAAAGTGGAGTTTCTCGATCACAACGTGAAATAGACAGATGCGCACCGGTTGTTTGGATAACACGTTTGGGAGACTTGTTACATTCTGTAGTTGGCGTACGTTCTCGTGTGCCAACTCAATCGAGAAAGGGGCAGATGTGGACATCTGCCGCTCACAAGGCGGCTGGGTGGCCCACAACTTGTGGAGGGTTTGCAAAGAGAAGAAGGTACTGACGGGTTTCTCATCCGCTTTAGGCAGATTCGGGACTGATCTTGCCCCAATAAAGTGGACACTGAACGAAGGTCGTAGTAGATTGATC
>CAZYRH010000085.1:2472-10269 GCA_964650395.1 uncultured Ignavibacteriales bacterium | reverse complement strand
CCCATCAAGCTGGCCCAACTCGACACCTATGAATACCGGCTGATCCATTTGCCACGAAGAAGAAGACAAACTAATAATGAAGAGAAAAAAGAGCAAAAACCCAAAAAAGTGTTACCCATGTGCCCGGTCTAAAGTGTAACCTATGTAACCGGTTGTACATGGGTGGCTCGCCATAAGCGAGTCCACATCTGCCTGTCTTTATCCTGCTTCCCCGGCAACCTAAATCGAGAACCTCCACCCGCAATAGAAATCCTTGCCGGCTGCCTCATCAGGCGGGCAGGCGAGGCATTCGGTTTTGATCCGAGGATCTATAGTCTTAGCAAACCCTGAGTATTCTACGATCCCGACCGACTTGCACGGAAACAGCGTCATCTTTTTGCGCCGGCGAGCCGATTGAACCCGGCAGTCGACCATGTAGAACTCAAACGAACTATCGGTTTCGTTCTTGATCTCCTGCACGTTGACAAAGGCGTACATGCTCTGTTTCGAATTAACACATACCGCTTGACAGGAAGCCGAAGTGCTCACTGTACATTTTCGTTTGACATCTACCCCAGCCTTAAGTAAGTTTACACAACTGAACTGTAAACCAAAGACATTTGGGAGGAGTGCATTTTGAAAAAGAGAGCCTTATTGAAGTCAAACATAACGGTGGGAACCGCCAGTGCGCTCTTAATCATCCTATTCTTGTTAGCCGGTTGTGAAGAGGACAAGAATGGAGGCCCAAGCGGGTCGGAGCATGTAGCGTGGAACCAGCACGAGCCTCTACTGGAGGGCAACAAGCTGCAGGCAGCAGCGTTCGTTGATGAAAACGAAGGCTGGATAGTAGGGGAAGAGGGGGTCGTTTTATACACGAGTGATGGCGGCAATTCCTGGTCGTCTCAACACGTTGCCAGCGAAAACTTGTGGGACGTTACTTTCTTTGACAAAGATACCTGCTGGGCGGTCGGCGAAAACGGGACGCTGCTGTGGACCATCGATGGCGGCCGTTACTGGTGCCCAACTCTGTTCGACACAATCAGCGATGATATATACTCGGTAGCTTTTGAGGACGGTCATAGCTGCTGGGCTGTCGGTACAAATGGAACTATTCTGCGAACAACCGACGCCGGCAGGATTTGGTCTCGTGATATCTCCAGTGGGACAGACCAAACGCTCCGAGGTGTAGCCGTGGCGGGGGAAATAGCCTTGGCTGTCGGCGATGCCGGGACTGTCATGCGTACCTTCGGGTCGGTAGAAGTGCACACGGAGTGGTCCGCTCAGACTATAGATACCAATGACTTGTGGGCTGTTACTCTTGTGGATGAGGCCACCGGCTGGGCGGTCGGTGAAAACGGCACCATCTGGATAACAACCGACAGCGGTAACACATGGTCAGAGCAAACCAGCAATGTGTCCGAGACGCTGACGGATGTGGTTTTTGCCAGCGCCACTACCGGGCTGATTGTTGGCAGCTCCGGGATGATCCTGTCCACCACGGATGGCGGGGACAACTGGGCAGTAGATACCAGCGCCACCTGGCATGACCTCTTTGGGGTCTGCTTGGCCGGTCAGAATGACGCTTGGGCAGTGGGGTCTTTGACGCTGTTGCATTCAACTAACAGCGGCAATAGCTGGGTACCCAAGCCGAGCGGTACGGCATCTCATGCTGGTTTGATTGATATAACGTTCTACAATGAGGACCTCGGCTGGGCTGTCGGTAATGGCGGCGTTATTTTGAAAACCACAGATGGAGGCGACATATGGGAGTACCAGAGACGGGACAAGATCTTCAGTGAATCTCAGGAATGGTTTTTCAATATCAAGTTTGTCGATAGTCTCCACGGGTGGTGTGTCGGGGGAACGGGTGTTTTCCCTTACAACGGTTTGCTGCTGCATACTTCCGATGGCGGCAGAAGCTGGTCCACCCAAGCCTTTGACACAACTCATGAGACCAAGTGGTTGTATGGTATTACCTTTGTCGATACCCTTACCGGCTGGGTTGTTGGAGGGGATTGGAGCGGAAATATCGGAGGCGCTATATTCAAGACCACTGATGGCGGTCTGACTTGGGATTCGTTGACTATCTCGACCATAGGAAAGCTGGAGGCCGTTACCTTTGCCGATTTGCTACACGGGTGGGCAGTTGGCTTTGGCAGAACAATTCTTCACACCACTGACGGCGGGATGACCTGGACATATCCAACTACTGAAGAGTTATACCTGCCCCACCTGTATTCAGTTGCGGCCACTGATTCTCTCCACTGTTGGGCAGTTGGTGAAAACGGAAGCATCTTTCACACCAATGACGGTAGCGACTCCGCCTGGGTTAAACAAGTTTCGCCCACAGACCAAGACCTAACAGCGGTTACGTTTGTGAATTCCTCCACCGGCTGGGCTGTCGGGGCCGGAGGGGTTATCATTTATACAACTGATGGCGGAACTACCTGGACCATACAACCAAGTGGAATGTCTACCAGTTTGTCTGGCGTGTCATTCGTAGATGCCGACATCGTCTGGATAGTAGGGCAAAACGGAATGATTCTTTCCACTACTACTGGAGGGGAGTGACCAAACAGCAACTTTGCCCACTACCATAGCCTACGCTGCTGCTTATGGTTCGCCTTTAGTTGAGGGGTAAAGGTGTCGAAATCGACGTGGCATCCCATCACCTCTCTCAACCGGTTCAGACATATATTGGCACTCGGCAGAGAATGAGGACGTCGATTTGAACCGTTAGAAAGTGGTAACCTTCCAGTCGTTAAGGTCTGTTCCATCATTCTCAGACAGAGTATGATAACTCCAAATGTATACGACAGTATCGTTGTAACAGCTTCCCCACAACATAATCTGTTCTTCATCCGCAAGGGAAAACAGTAAGTGATTACATTCGAATATATTACAGCAAAAAAACGAAGTGGCTTGTTGACTCCTGGAACTCGAAAGAAAATGTTCAAATGTTTTCCCGGAACCTATTGACAAAGAATGCATTTAATGTATATTGGATGTTATTAGCACTCGCCTGAGATGAGTGCTAATAATTGAAATAAGTTGCCGGACAAGAGGTTATCTTGTCTAAGGCTGAAAAGGACAGGAGTTAGCTAAGGGATTTGAATAGTAGCTATTCGAACCAAACATTAACAATAGGAGGAATTGAGATGCATGTAAAACCACTTGCAGATCGTGTTGTTGTTAAGCCTTTCGAGGAACAGGAGACCAAGAAAGGTGGGATTATCATCCCTGACACGGCTAAAGAAAAGCCGATGCAGGGGGAGATTGTCGAGGTTGGCAGCGGTCGGTTGACTGATGACGGCAAGAAGATGCCGCTTGAAGTGAATAAGGGTGATCGGGTTCTCTATGGGAAGTATTCCGGCACGGAGGTTTCAATCGAGGGTGAGGAATACCTTATTATGCGCGAATCCGATATCTTCGCCGTTATCCAGCTAAGCTAAGGAAAAAAGGAGAAAGAAATGTCAAAGCTCATAGATTACAATGCCACTGCTCGCGCCAAGCTGAAAACGGGTTTGGACAAGCTTGCCGATGCCGTCAAAGTGACCCTTGGTCCCAAGGGCCGTAATGTTGTTTTGGACAAAAAATTCGGCTCACCCACTATTACCAAAGATGGTGTGACTGTCGCCAAGGAGATTGAACTGGAAGACAACTTCGAGAATATCGGCGCTCAGATGGTCAAAGAAGTTGCTTCCAAGACCTCCGAAGTGGCTGGTGACGGCACCACCACAGCAACCATTATCGCCCAGGCGATCTACCGTGAAGGCCTCAAGAACGTCACTGCCGGCTACAACCCGATGGCTATTAAGCGGGGCATCGACAAGGCAGTCGTGGCTGTGACCGACGAGATCAAGAAGATGTCTAAGCCAGTCTCTGGTAAGCTCGAGATTTCTCAAATCGGCACAGTTTCCGCCAATAACGACAGGCAGATCGGCGACCTGATTGCCGAAGCGATGGAAAAGGTTGGCAAAGACGGTGTAATTACCGTGGAGGAATCGAAAACGGCTGAGACGACCCTTGATATTGTGGAAGGTATGCAGTTTGACCGCGGCTACGTTTCACCGTACTTTGTTACTGATCCTGATGCTATGCAAGCCATGCTGGAGGAACCGGCCATTCTCATCCACGACAAGAAGATTTCAGTCATGAAGGATCTGCTGCCGGTGCTTGAGAAGGTTGCCCAGCAGGGCAAGCCGCTGTTGATCATCTCTGAGGATATTGAGGGTGAAGCTCTGGCGACGCTGGTGGTGAATAAGCTGCGAGGCACTCTTAAGGTTGCCGCCGTCAAGGCCCCTGGCTTTGGCGATCGCCGTAAGGCCATGATGGAGGACATCGCCGTCCTGAGCGGCGGTAAAGTTATCTCCGAGGAGCTCGGCTTCAAACTTGAGAACACCATTCTCTCCGACCTCGGCACCGCCAAGAAGGTCACCATCGATAAGGACAACACCACGATTGTCGAAGGCGGCGGAAGTACCGACGAAATCAAGGCGCGCATCAACCAGATCCGCAAGCAGATTGAAGATACAACTTCCGACTATGACCGGGAGAAACTCCAAGAACGCCTGGCCAAACTGGCCGGGGGCGTAGCCGTTATCAATGTCGGAGCTGCCACTGAGACCGAGATGAAAGAGAAGAAGGCGCGAGTTGAAGATGCTCTTCACGCCACCCGTGCAGCGGTGGAGGAAGGCATCGTTCCCGGCGGTGGCGTCTCATTGCTTCGCGCCATCAAGGGCCTTGACGGCCTGAAAATGAGTGACGAGGAAATGGTCGGTGTCAAGATTATCCGTAAGGCGCTGGAGGAGCCAATGCGTCAGATTTCCGAAAACGCCGGCGTCGAGAGTTCAGTGGTTGTCAACAAGGTCGCCAACGAGAGCGGTCCCTACGGTTTCAATGCTGAGACCGGTAACTTTGAGGACATGATGAAGGCCGGTGTGATTGATCCGACCAAAGTCACTCGATGTGCTTTGGAGAATGCCGCTTCTATCGCCGGTCTGCTTCTCACAACTGAGGCAGTCGTCGTCGACAAGCCGGAGGAGAAGAAGGCTGCTTCCACCGCTCCCGACATGGGCGGCATGGGCGGCATGGGCGGCATGTACTAAGCCGCTTTCCCACCGATTTATATACAGAAGGCCCGACCGAAAACAGTCGGGCCTTTCTTCTTTACGTAGTTAGAACGGAATCGATCAAGAGACGTAATCCAAAAGGGTGCAACGACCAACACCATAATGACAATAACAATGGCCCAAAACAGGGAGGTAAATCAAATCACTTGAGCATCGGTATTGACATGCCATATTTCAGTCGGATCATTCGCCAAAGGCGAACCTGTAGCGGGAAGGACCCGACCAAACGGTAGACTTATAGCACCGCCTCAAGCGGCCTCTGAGCTGTCATGCTGCTCTTTCTTTCGATCCAGCGCCAGATAATGCTCCTTCCAAAGAGAACAAGATAGGCATCCAACCTTATCCCCGTATTCAGCCATCCCTGTGCCATAGGCGGAATCTTCCAAAGCGCGCTCCCCGTCTTGATCAATAGGTACCGCCTTGACTTTGTCGATAATAGCCCGCATTCTGCGATGATGATCTCGGATGGGGCAAGGAACCAGCAGGTTTCCCCTCTCAGGGTTGGGCCGGTCGTCAAAGTATTCTCTTTGCCAGTTACGAGTCTCCGTAAGCAGCGGGGAGAAAAGCGCTGTATCCAGGTCACCTCCCTCAGCATAAATATCTTTGATATTGTGCACCGAAAAAGGATTAAAAGCACACGGGGTAACCGCTCCGTTCCAATCAATATAGAAGTACCCGCCGCCGTAGGAACCCCCCGCTGCGATGCATCCGCTCGACACCGTACCCGAATTCCAGAAATCAGCAACGAAAAGATTCCGTTCCCGGACCAATTCCCAGGTGCGTTCATACATACACAGGCGCTGCTCCGGCGTGACCATCAGGTCTAAGGTAAAACTACGACCTATGGGCATATACTGAAAAATCCACTGGTACAGGGCGCCTTGTTCTTCAAAGAAAAACTTAATGAACTCATCATCTTGAATGCGTTCGCAATTGTGCTTAAAGGCAGTAGTCGAAATGCCGAAAGGAACCCCGGCACGACGCAGATTTTCAAAGGCTTTCAAGATACGCTTGAAAACACCCTGACCACGACGGTCGTCCGTTTCCTTTTCCAGCCCCTCCACAGAAATAGCCGGTGTAACATTTCCCAGTTCACCAAGCCATTGGGCCACTTCAGGGGTAATCAGGGTTCCATTCGTATAGACTAGGAAGAACTGATCAGAGTGTCGCTCAAATATGTCCAGTAAGGTTTTGCCATCATCTCTATACATGAAGGGTTCCCCACCGGAGATCACCGTGAAGTGACTTCCCCAGAGCTTTACTTTTTCTTGCAGTATCCTGTCCACCACACTGTACGGCAGGGTAGCTCTAGGAGAAGCATCACTACCCGCATAGCAACCTTTGCATTTCAGGTTACAGCGTCCAGTCGGGCTGATAAGAACAAATGCAGGCGGCTTCATGCCATATCTTTTAAGGAACTGCTGGCCCAGTTCATTGGCTTTGTACATAATTTTGCCCAGAAAAACCCCTGTCAGTTTATTCCACGCGCTTGATCCGATAAGCCCCCGCGAAAGACCCCTCTCGGCAGAGTGGATCATCGCCTTTATCATGGCCACTTTGTCGATCTGAACTTCTTCAGGAAGATTGTTATCGTTTAGCTCGACCATGCGGTAATAGGCAGCCCGTTCTAAAAGCTTCGCCGCGGTTGGCCGGAGAAGCGATGCCGAAGCCGCAAGATTCAAAAGACCGACCTGGGCCCGAAGAGGTATTGCATTTACAATGTTCATATCTAACTTACTCCTTTGCTCAAAATTCAAGTTAAATAAATCATTTTATGTCAAAGTGCATCTCATCATTTACCCGTCCTTGGCAATCAGAACTCAAGTGCTACCACTCTACCATGTCTATTACAGTAAATCTATGTGATCATTTCATTCAACGTTTCCCTTTGCTCTTGCGAAACCTGCCCTTCCATCGCTCTCAAGCAGAAAACTAGCCTTTCGAAATTCCTTTGAATAACATGTTGAGAAGGAGACGCGCTCCCTCTTCAGGCTCTAAGGGAAAAGTTTCCATCATCCATGGGGATTCGAGTCCTTGTGCAGCTATAATAATGGCACAAGCTGTGAGCCCCGGATCCCCCACCTGCAATTCTCCTTTGGCTACACCTTCAATAAGAATCTCTTGTACAATTTTCTGTTCCTCGGCCAAATACTTTTCCCTTACCCCCTCAATCTTAGGCCAATATTCATCTATCTTTTCCCGTGTTACCTGGTACAAGTTGGCCAGTTTGGCGATCATACGTACCTTGGTCATAAGATAAGCTGTCATTTTCTCACGGGAAGAAGAGGACTGAGTTACTGCCTCTCGAATGGTAGTCAGCAAACTGGCACTTTCCTTTTCCACAACCTCAAGAAACAGCGCTTCTTTGTCAGGAAAGTACTTATAGTAAGTCCCCTTAGCAGTTTCAGCCAAACGGATAATTTCCTCCACGGAGGTCTTTCTAAGTCCGAACCGTGCAAATAGCCGCTGAGCCGCAAGAAGAATTCTCTCTCGTTTGGTAATACCCTGATTCTCCACAGTTAACATCCTATTTACATGCACTGTCCGGCCTCTTTACTTATCCGTCTTATTGTGCTCACGTTTTCAGAGCACAGAATTCGTCCCTCACTATACGGAATAGACGAATTATTTATTATCGTCTACATATTAGTATACCAATTTTTGCTACTATGTCAATATCTTTTTT
>CAZYRH010000085.1:0-2372 GCA_964650395.1 uncultured Ignavibacteriales bacterium | reverse complement strand
GCCTTGATAGAGTACTTATCTACCAGCTCAGCTTTAAGCTTCTTGGCTTCTTGCAGCGACTCAATGCCACCGATGCGGACCCGGTAGTACGTCTGGCCGTTGGCTGTAGTGGTGGTCAGATATGGGCTATAGCCCCGCGCGGTATATTTCTCCACCAAGTATTGAGCATAGTCAAGTGACTCGCAAGAGGCAACCTGCACCGCATATCCCTTGCCCTCTTCAAGCTGGGGTACAACTTTCCGCTCTTCCTCGGGAATCGCACCAACGTTTGGCGCCCCAGAGCCGAATGTGTCGGTTAGCATCGCAGAAGTGTCGGCAATCGACTCTGCCGCCACGCTCTCCTTTTGCATCATCTCTTTTTCCAACTTGGCGGCTTCTTCTTTCTTCCCTGAACAGCCAATCGCCAGCGCTGCAAACAAGCCAACCAAGATTAAAAGCTTCTTTAAGTTCATTGCACCTCCAAACCACCCCAAGTAACACTAACCAAAATGATTTTCTTCGTCATCCTTTCCAACCGCAACTGAAGTAATATTACTATGAGGCATCTCAGCTTGTCAACTAAAAGCCAACCGATATTTCGAAATAATATTGTTGTATGTTGTACAACAATCATATAGAATTATATATACTTCAGAGGTTTAAGATGCGTGTTCATGAAAATATTCTGGGACTTGTCGGAAAGACTCCTTTAGTGAGACTAAAAACCGGAATACCTCCTGACGGGCCCAGAGCATTTATAAAACTGGAGTTTCTCAATCCTACCGGTTCTTTGAAAGACCGAATGACGCTGCATATCATTCAAAAGGCCATGGCTGAGGGGAGATTAAAGCCTGGTGACACTGTGATCGACAACACGTCGGGCAACACGGGCTCCGCCCTGGCCATGGTGGCCTCAGTTCTCGGTTTGAAAGCGATCGTCACTACTCCAGTGAAGACCAGTAAGGAAAAGATTGATCTCATCAAATCGCTCGGCGCTGAGGTAATTGTGACCCCCATCGCATCACGTCATGATGACCCGGAGGGATTTTACATGGTGGCTCGAAGACTTGCCCGAGAGCACGGCTACTTCGATCTTAACCAGTATGACAGCCAGGACAATGTGGAAGCGCACTATCTGTCCACCGGCCCGGAGATATGGGAAGACACCGACGGCAAAATTACCCACTTTGTCGCCGGCATCGGCACCGGCGGTACGTTTTCAGGCGCCGCCCGGTACCTTAAGGAGCAAAATCCCCACATCAAGGCCATTGCTGTCGATCCGGAAGGTTCCATCTTTGCAGAATACATCAGGAACAAGAAGGAAACTGTGGGGTATGAGTACAAGGTGGAAGGAATTGGATCAGATGTGCTTACCAAGGCTCTCCATGCGGAGCTGGTGAATGAAGTGATAACGGTGTCAGACAAGGACTCATTCAACCGGGCGCGTTTGGTTGCCAGACGGGAAGGGATAAGCGGCGGTGGTTCTTCAGGTGCGGTGGCGTTTGCAATGGAGAAAGTTGCAGCCGGACTGAGCCCTGAATCACTCATTGTCGGCATATTCGGCGACGCCGGCATACGGTATCTCAGCAAGTGCTTCAATGACAACTGGATGCGCGAACAGGGCTATTTGCCAGCAGTGGAGGTTGGCAGTTAACAATGTTAAGAAGCTTCCTATTGTCTTTGTCTTTGGTGTTTATTATCTCGCTTCAACCTTTTCAGGTAAGCGCCAAGGAAGAGTTGGGGTCCAAAGGAAAATCGTCGGCATCAGAAGAACGAACAAAAGAAGAACTGGTTTTTGATTTTGGTCATGTTGCTGTCGACTTCAAACTGTTCCATACTTTCCTGTTGGTTAACCGCAGCCAAAAACTAATCAAGATTACCGGCGTTCACGTCCCTTGCGATTGCTCGGCGGTGACAGCGCTCGATTCACTCGTCCAGCCAGGCGACACGGGGTTTTTCAGGTTAACCTACAGCACGAAGGATGACTTCGGAACGACCAACAGGTCATTCCAAGTACATACCGATTATCCTAAGATGTCTGAAGTGAGGTATACCTACAAATCAATAGTTGAGCAGTGGCTTGATGGACTCAAGCCTCATCCTACTTCGTTGTTCTTTCTGCCGGCTCACAAGTCAAAGAAAGTAACTATCTTAAACACTGTCTATGATGAGATCAGCCTTGCTGGCACCCACCAGTACGATACCTCCTTCGTGGTGACCTTGCTCAGGGACAAAGCCGCCAAAGGTAAAGCGCTTGAACTGGAAATAGCTCCCCGATCATCCCTGAAGAAGGGTAGCTATGGCTCCAACCTAACGTTGCGAGTCAAAAAGAGTAACGAGAAAGACCCGACAATCCTGACTATCCCGATTAAGATCGTCAGATATTAATTTTT
>CAZYRH010000084.1:0-10342 GCA_964650395.1 uncultured Ignavibacteriales bacterium | reverse complement strand
ACTAAAAAGTTCAAATCCCGCTGTCAAGTTATTTCTGGGACAATACACTAGTCTCATACGATAAGGGCACTGGCCACCTAATCTTGGAGTTACGAATCAACTTTGCACATTATGACGCCAATTTTACAACGTGCGACGCCGTGACCGTGCAGGTTTCCGGTATTGATGGTTTGGAATACTCCGGAGCTGAGCGATGGGAGATAACATCAGATACACTGGCACCCGCCTTTTTGACCAGACTGGAAGCAACAGACCCGCCAAATGACACCAGTGGGCTTATTGTTACAATGGGATGTGGCGAACATCAATCGAACTACCCCACCTACTTCATAACGACTGCCGACACAGTTCGGACACTTGGGAGCAATCCACGGGAACACCCGAGATTACCGACGGAGGAAGAACGTAGGCAAAATCGGCTCAAGGACTACGAGCGGGCCAAGCGGGAGTGGGAGGAAAGGCAGGAGCAACTTCGGCGTTTTAAGGGGAAAAGCACAACAGGCCCTGTGATGAACCCGAAAGACAGTGCGCTGGTTGATAGTCTTTCTGACAAGGGCAAAAGGCAATTGGGTCGGATGCGGATGCTCGAGCGTAGCCCGTTGACTGATCAGGAGCGCCAGTGGATAGTGATTGATAATCGCTGGTTTGTGCGCGAGCGCGGTGAGACCAAGTTCCGGCGGGTGGAAGGGAGAACGGATGAACAGATCCGGGCTGACGCGCAACGTTACTGGGACTCGTTAGCAGCCAACCCGCCTGACAGCGTTTATGATGTAATTCTTGACTTGCGCGATCCGGACGACTATGACTTTGCCAAGTCTTTGCTTGAGCGATTGCTTCCCACCGATTCTGTGGGATTCTTCCGGGCCGTGATGAACCGCCCGACTCTCATGAAGCTTACGAATCGAGGCATCAAGTTTTGGCGTAGCCGCTGCTGGCCTGAGCCGTGTGTGCCGAAGCGCGACAAGACCCAGGCACCGGTGAAGGGAGGCAAAGATATGGAGCATGAAACTGATGGGGGTACTCCAATGAAAGAGGGGCGGGAGATCCTCTTCTTTGAAGGCTTTGAGTCAGAATGGCCGGGGCAGTGGGATGTCGGTGATGATGATCCTGGAAATGGATACGATTATTGGGGCGATGTCTACGATTGTTATTTTTATTCTGGTTGGTGGTCGGGTTGGTGTGCTGACGTGGGTGACATGCCCAGTTGTCAATACTATGACGACAACATGTGGGCTTACATGGAAATGACGGTGCCGGTTGACTTAACTCAACACGTCAATACACAACTTTCCTTTAAAGTGCACTATGATACCGAGCCTGATTATGACTATTTTGAAGTTTATGGCTCTACTGATGGATTTATCTGGGTGCTCATTCAGCCACGGTTTACAGGAAATTCAGGCGGTTGGGACGAGATTGCGGTGCCAATTCCTTCGGGAGGCAATTACTACGTCCGGTTCCTTTTCATTAGTGACTACAGTTATAGCAATTATGGGGGAGTCTATCTTGATGACATTGAAGTCACCGGTGTTCCATCGACGCAGCCGAATCTGACCTGGTATTGCCCACCCTTCTGGGATTGGCCTATAGTGCCGTCTTCGGACAGCTGCACCAATACGGTTAACACGCTCTACGGTGGTGAACATACGTATATTGACTGGTCAATGGCCAACAACGGTGATGCAGATGCCGGTCCGTTTCACGTTGCTCTATACCTTGATGATGTCCTGTTGAAAGAATGGTCTTTTGGTACTCTGTGGTGGGGTTATTACCACAACTATGAGGATTATAAGACCACAATCTCAACCGGCTACCACACACTTAAGCTCTGGGTTGACAATAGAAAAGAGGTCGAAGAGATAGATGAAAATGATAACGTCTACGAACGAGGATTCACGTGGCTGACACCGTAAATCACATACACAGGCAATGTCTACTATTGGGATATGAACCCCCTGCCAAGTGATGATTCGGCGGCGCAAGGCGTGCTGATCGAAATGCTCGATGTTGATGGTATGAACTGGGAAGTGCTGGCGTCTGATTGGACTGACGACGACTTCGGCTATTTCCAGCTTGGGCCGGTTCCCAATAACAATGACACACAGGATAAGGACCCTGGAGTACAGCAGGACGTCTTCTTTCGTATCCTTGCCGACAACGGCGCCTGCTATGTGCAGTGGCCGGGACTTGTAACCTATCAACATTCTACAGCAACTTTCTATAACCACCGAAGCGGTGTGTTTGACACTACAATTCAAATTCCCCAAGACACCAGCGGCGCGTTCTTCATAGCTGATGTGGTTCAGGAAAGCAAGACGAAGTGGCTGCAGCTTCGATCTGAAGATCCGGGCAAACTGAGAGTCATTCTTGGCGATTTGGGCACATGGTATGGAGGGGGCACAAACACGGTGTATATAGATAACTTCAATGATCCAATCCACAGTTACCCGGACACGTATGACAGAGATGTAATTCTGCATGAGTACGGGCATCGGCTTGAAGATGCATTTAGTTTTTTTATCGATACTATTGGCGGCAGTCACGGGTGGTTCGACATTCTTCCGCTTGAAAAGGCAGCAAGTGAAGGATTTGCTAACTTCTGGTCGTCAGTTGTCAGAAATGATGTGTATCAGTTGAATTATTGGAACTATTTTACTGAGTACGATTGGGTAAACCTCGAAAATGGCGAAGGCGGTTCTTTTCTTCAAACATCCGGCACCGCCAACACACTCGGCAAGGCAAACGAAGGCGCTGTCGCTGGAATACTTTGGGATATCTACGACAATAATCCTGACGACTACAGTGGCTACGTTGATTGGGGAGATTATACACTGCCACACCACCCCGATGGCACCGGTGACACGCTGAGCAACGGCATTGACAACATCCTCAGCGCCCTGCTGGATCGCACCGTCAGCGGCCACCACCCGGACAACATCGATGAGTTCTGGCAGGCCTGGTTTACGTCTCCGACCTTCGGTCACGGGCAAGCGATGCATGACATCTGGTACGAGCACGGTGAGATCATGCACTGCTGCAACACTGACGGCATCCGCGGAGACGTCAACTACAGTGGTGGAAGCCCTAACGTGGGTGATTTGACCTACTTGGTTGACTATCTCTTTCGAGGAGGCCCACCACCACCATGCACAGAAGAAGCCAACGTGAACGGCGATGTGAACGAACAAGTCAACACTGGCGACCTGACCTACCTTGTTGACTATATTTACCGCGGTGGTCCGCCGCCCCCAAACTGTCCTTGATTTACTCCTCCTTTATTGCTAATATAATTTATGATTTTCAAAGGCCGGAAAGTCCTGTTGGGCTTGACGGGTGGTATTGCTTGTTATAAGGTCCCCTACCTGATAAGATTTCTTACCAAAGAAGGGGTCGTGGTGAAAGTTGTCATGACTCAGGCCGCCACCCGATTCATCACTCCCCTCACACTGGAAACAGTGTCGGGCAATCCGGTTGCGGTTGAAATGTTCCCGGAAGGACAGTTGGTCGCTGCTCGTCACATCGACCTGGCCCAATGGCCGGACCTGATTGTCGTTGCCCCGGCCACCGCCAACTTTCTGGGTAAAACAGCCCACGGAATTTCGGACGACCTGTTGACCACGATCATCTGTGCCACCCCTCAGCCAGTCATGATTGCCCCCGCAATGAATCTGCACATGTGGAACAACAGCGTCACTCAGAGAAATTACACCTCTCTCAAAGAGCTTGGGTATTTATTCGTCGACCCGGTTGAGGGAGAGATGGCCTGCGATGATTACGGGGTAGGCAGGATGGCTGAACCTCAAGAAATATTTGAAGCTGTCAAAAGTTTTTTTTTCGCAACTTCAAATAAAGTTCTGTCCGACAAAAGAATCCTGGTGACGGCCGGTCCCACCAGAGAACCGCTTGACCCGGTTCGCTTTTTGTCTAATTACTCATCCGGCAGGATGGGACATGCTCTGGCCCAGGCAGCCGTTGCGCTTGGAGCCGAAACTACCCTCATTTCCGGCCCCACTCACTTGACTCCGCCCAGGGGCGTGAGGACCATTGTCATTGAATCAACTTCTGAGTTATTTAAGGCTGTAAAGAAGGAGTTTAACCAATCAGATTGTTTAATCATGGCTGCCGCCCCCGCTGATTTCAAGCCGAGAAGCATCGCTTCACAGAAAATGAAGAAAACCGATGCCGGCTACAATCTCGCTTTGGAACCGACGATTGATATTCTCAAAGAGATAGGGGCAAAGAAAAAACAGGGGCAAGTGGTGGTGGGATTTGCCCTTGAGACTGAAAAGGCACTTCAAAATGCCAGAAAGAAGCTGAAAGAAAAAAAGCTCGATATGATCGTAGTGAATCAACCCGGAAAAGAAACGGGTTTTGGCTATGATACCAACCGGGTAACGATCTTGAGGCCGGGCGAAAAACCGGACCGATGGCCATTGATGGATAAAAGCGAGATTGCCTCCAAACTGCTTGAAAAAGTTGCCGCCTTGCTGTAGCTTGTCGACGTGTCTTGGGGAATATGAAATGGAAGATAAGCCGGTTAGTTTACATCAGCTATTCTGCTACGCCCTATCAGCCCAGGTTGACCTGGGTATAGGAGAAATGATCCTCAAAGCCAAAAACAATCGGCCTCATGACTTGCAGTGGACGGAAAATATCAAAATGGTAAGAAAAGTAGAAACCACCCCAGACCTGTTTGGCGCTCCAAGCCAGGCTCCTTCAACACCTCAGTTTGATTCGCTGGCAGCTCATTTTGAAGCGATCCGCGACTGTCAGCTCTGTCCCCTGTGGCAAACGCGGACGAAACTTGTCTATGGCGTAGGCAATCCACACGCTGATCTGATATTTATCGGTGAGGCGCCGGGACGTGAGGAAGATCAGCAAGGAGAACCGTTTGTGGGACGAGCTGGACAGCTTTTTGACCGTATCCTGGCTGCTATGGGTCTCTCAAGAGAGGAAGTCTATATCGCCAACATTTTAAAGTGCCGACCTCCAAACAATCGTGACCCCGTACCTGAAGAGATGGACAAATGCTACCCCCACTTGCAGGAGCAGATACGGTTGCTCAGGCCCAAGCTGATCTGTGCTCTGGGGCGGGTTGCAGGGCAGAGGCTGCTGAACACCAACACTCCCCTGGGCAAACTGCGCCGAATCTGGCATGATTATGAAGGAATGCCGATGTTGGTAACCTATCACCCGGCGGCGCTGCTTCGTTTCCCAGCCTACAAGAAAGAAACCTGGGCCGATATGCAAATGCTGAAGGAGCGTTACGACAGGCTCGAATTGTAGCTTGGATTCTGAGCCCACCTATAGTGGGTGAGACACTCGGCAATATATTTTATTGGGTTAGACAGTGGCTTACAGAACGCAAACAGACAAAGAAGTCGAGCACCTCCAACCACCGCAGTCGCTGGATGCCGAGCAGGCGGTGCTGGGCTCTATCCTCAAAGATTCGGAGGCTATCAATCAGGCGATAGAGATCCTCGATAACGAGAGCCATTTCTATTCCCCCAAGCATCAAATCATATACCGCGCGATGTTGGATCTGTATGAAAAGTCCGATCCCTGCGACATAACGACAGTCTCCAATGCTTTAGTAAAAGACGGCAAACTGGACAAGATCGGCGGGCGCGTTTATCTGGTGGATCTGGCGGAAAGCGTGGCGTCAACGGCCAATGTTGAGGCTCATGCAAGAATCGTTTTGGAGAAATACCTTCTACGACGCTTGATAAGTACTTCAAATGACATTATCGCGAGCTGTAGTTCTCTGGAACAGGAGGTCGGGGACCTTCTAGACTTTGCTGAACGAAGAGTTTTTGAGATCGCCGAAAGCAGGCTTCGCAAAGGATTCACGTCCATAAAGGAACTGATTCCCTCTACTTTTGAAGAAATCGAAAACCTGCAATCCCCCGACAGCGCCCTGGTTGGTCTCAAAACCGGATTTGATCAACTGGATGTCATGACCAATGGTTTTCATAAGGGGGACTTTGTGATAATAGCAGGTCGACCGTCAATGGGAAAATCGGCGCTCGCCATCAACATCGCTGAACATGTCGGGGTGGAGCTAAAAAAAACGGTGGGGCTGTTCTCCCTTGAAATGTCACAAGAACAACTGGCCTTGCGGATATTGTGCGGGCGGGCAAGGATATCACAGCAGCGGCTTCGGGCACGAAAGCTGCGAACTGAGGAGTGGCAGAAGCTTTCGTTTGCAGGTGGGCCATTGTCCGAAGCTCCTATATTTATTGACGACTCGGCCACTCTCTCGTCTCTGGAGCTTCGAGCCAAGGCGCGAAGACTGAAAGCCCAGCACGATGTCGCCCTGATTATTGTCGACTACATCCAGATGGCGCATGGTTCCGGTCGCTTTGAGAACCGCCAGCAGGAAATGGCCAGTATCTCCCGGAGCTTGAAAGCTCTCGCAAAAGAGTTGGAAATCCCGGTCATTGCTTGCTCCCAGCTTTCCCGTCAAGTGGAGCAGCGAGGCGGCGAAAAGAGACCGCAGCTTTCAGACCTGCGTGAGTCCGGCGCTATAGAACAGGACGCTGATGTCGTTATGTTTATCTATCGCCCGGAACACTATTATTCTTACCTGGAGAAAAATGACCCTAAGTATATCGAAGTCGAAGGGAAAGCTGAAATAATCGTTGCCAAGCAGCGCAACGGCCCCACCGGTGTTGTGCACCTGACCTTCTTGAAAGAGTTTGCTCGGTTCGAGAATATGGCAGGACCTGGCCACCGTGAAGTTCCTGCTGGAGTAGAGCCGGTCGAGGGCGGGGATATACCCTTTTAAGTGTGCCAATGGATTACGGATTACACCTGATAGGTCGTCACGGGGTGAACTTCGTCACGAAGCTGGGCGGCCTTTTTGTCTTACTAGGGAAGTTTCTGGCTTCACTAAGGGAGATTCAGCGCTCTTCGGGGTTGATATTCGAACAATTGTATGACCTCGGCGTCAAATCCCTGCCTCTGATCGTTATCATATCCATCTTTGTTGGAGCTGTTTCGGCATGGCAGGCGGCCTATCAGTTCAAGTTTATCGGCGCCCCTTTGCGCTACCTGGGACAGGCGGTCGGGAAGGCGGTTGTTATCGAGCTGGCTCCGGTGCTGTCCTCCCTCGTCTTTGCAGGACGTGTGGGCGCTGGAGTGACAGCAGAGCTGGGAACGATGCGGGTAACCGAACAGATTGACGCTCTAGAGTCGATGGGGATCAGTCCGATACGCTACCTCGTTATGCCGCGGGTGCTTGCCTGCCTGCTCATGGTGCCGTTTTTGGTGATTTTCGCAAATTTTGTTGCGATTATAGGCGGGCTGGTTGTTTCGATGGTAGGGGTGAATGTGTCTTCGGAAACGTTTTTGAACGGTTTTCGTAGTTCTTTCAAGTTAGTCGACCTTATAAACGGGCTGATCAAGGCCGGTGTGTTTGGCCTCATTATCGGCATAGTGGGATGTTACGAGGGTTTCAACACCCGCGGCGGAGCGCAAGGGGTTGGCAAGGCAACGACGACCTCTGTCGTCATATCTTCCGTGCTCATCCTCATCTTCAACTTTGTTTTCGCCTTGCTTCTTTTCAGGATTTGACGAATGGATTCTCCGTTGGTTCAAATTGAGCAGCTGCACAAAAGCTTCAATAGCTTACAGGTTCTCAACGGTGTGGACATCACTATTCATCGGGGAGAATCAATCGTTGTTATCGGGCAGTCCGGCTGTGGAAAATCAGTTTTAATAAAGCACGTTATCCGGCTGCTGGAACCAGATAAGGGGCAGGTAGTTTTTGATGGTCAGGACCTGGCTCAGCTTGACACCAAGCATATCACAGCAGTCCGGCGGCGGATCGGCATGTTGTTTCAGTCGTCAGCGCTGTTTGATTCACTCACAGTGGCGGAAAATGTCGGCCTCGGCTTGAAGGAATCCCGTCGTTACCACGAGGAACAGATCAAGGAAATTGTCCGCGAGAAGCTTGACATGGTCGGACTGACTGGCGCGGAACAGAAAAGCCCGGCGGAGCTTTCCGGCGGCATGCGTAAGAGGGCGGGACTGGCTCGGGCGATAGCCGATAACCCGGAGGTGCTTCTCTACGATGAACCGACCACAGGCCTCGACCCAATTACGGCGGATATGATTGACGACATGATTGTTGAACTGAATCGAAAACTCAACGTAACTTCGATTGCCGTTACACACGACATGAAGTCAGCCTTCAAGATTGCTAGCCGCATCGTGATGCTCTACCAGGGGAAAGTAGAGGTTGACGGCACACCGGATGAAATCAGGAACTCAGACAACCCGGTAGTAAGGCAGTTTATAACCGGTAGCGCTGCCGGGCCTATCCACGCTCGATGATTACCGGTAGAAAAACGAAAACGGCCTACTTTTGTTCCCACTGTGGTGCGGAACATACCAAATGGCAGGGGCAGTGCCGCGAGTGCGGGCAGTGGAACTGTCTGGTGGAAGAAAAGATCTCTCCCCGAAAACAGGACGCCTCTGGTGTCGCCCCGGCTGATAAAAGAAAGCTGCCGGACATCAGTCTCGACTCAGCCACCGGCTACCGCAGCGGAATAAGTGAGTTTGACCGCGTCCTTGGCGGACAGTTGTTGCCGGGGACGACGGTATTGCTCGGTGGTGAACCCGGCATCGGCAAATCCACACTGCTGCTCCAAGTCGCCGATGCATATTCAAAGCAGAAAATCCCCGTGGCTTACATCACTGGCGAAGAGTCACTCTCGCAAGTCAAGCACAGAGCTCGCCGACTGAACATTGAGGGAGATGACATCACTGTCATCAACTCCAATTCACTTGAAGAATACCTCAATATCTTGAATTCCGAACATTACGCCGTGGTTTTCGTTGATTCCATCCAGACGATGTCGACCTCTCTGTTTGAGTCTCCCCCAGGAACGGTGGCTCAAGTGCGGGAAACGGCTCACCAATTGATAATGTTTTCTAGGTCAAAAGGCTGCGCTCTTTTTCTGGTCGGCCACGTTACCAAAGACGGCCTGGTGGCCGGGCCGAAGGTGCTGGAGCACATGGTTGACACTGTGATTTACTTCGAAGGGGACAGTAGTCATCTGTACCGGATGCTCCGCGCCACTAAGAATCGCTTCGGATCAATCAGCGAAATCGGCTTGTTTGAGATGCTGCCTGAAGGTCTGGTGGAAGTGTCCAACCCCTCTTCGCTTTTCTTGTCGAACCGCACCAGCGAACCACGGACCGGCTCGGTTGTAACCGGTATTTGTGAAGGAACGCGGCCGATCTTAGTCGAGATCCAAGCCTTGGTAACGACGGCCAACTACGGCACCCCTCAGCGCGTCGCTGGAGGCATTGACAACAAAAGACTCGCCCTACTTCTGGCAATCTTGGAAAAGCGGTGCGGGCACCCGATGGCAACCAACGATGTCTTTGTTTCGATAGCCGGCGGCTTGAAACTCTCCGAGCCGGCTCTGGACTTGCCGATTCTTGCCGCTCTTGCGTCATCCTTGATGAATCGTCCTGTTGAAGCTCGAACCCTCGTAGTAGGTGAGGTTGGCCTATCCGGTGAGGTACGCGGCATTACAATGATCGACCGACGGCTCAACGAAGCCAACAAGATGGGTTTTACAACCATGATCCTTCCGCAGGCCAATCTTGGCCAAATCCACGACCAGCGGATTAAGCTGGTTGGAGTGACGGACGTTCAATCGGCCCTCGAAGTGTTACTTGGGTGAAGTATGAATGGCGGTACGGCAGATCCCGGAGAGACCGGCCAATTCCTTTTGAAAAGCACTGATGGCTCCGCGCGCCGCGGTGAGATAGCTACCCCTCATGGTACTGTCCAAACTCCGGCCTTCATGCCGGTGGGCACTACCGGCGCGGTGAAAGCGCTTACCGCTGAAGACCTTGAAGAGTGCAGCGCGGAAATCATTTTAGGCAACACCTACCATCTCTACCTGCGGCCAGGGCCGGGAATAATCAAATCCCTCGGCGGCCTGGCCCGCTTTACCGGCTGGAACAAACCGACCCTGACCGACAGCGGCGGTTACCAGATATTTTCGCTAAAAGATATTTCGAGAATTACCGATGAGGGAGTGGAGTTCCAGTCACATCTTGACGGCTCCCGACACTTCTTTACTCCCCAGAAGGTAATCGAAATTGAACACGATATCGGCGCTGACATTATCATGACGTTGGACCAGTGCGTCCCCTATCCCGCTGATAAGCAGCAAGCCGCTCTTGGTGTGAAACGAACATACCATTGGGCTCAACAGAGTCTGAATGTTCACACCTCACTAATTGGTGAGCGACAGATGTCCACATCTGCCCCGATGCTGTGGGGGATTGTGCAGGGGTCGGTGTACAAAGACCTGCGCAC
>CAZYRH010000083.1:0-10433 GCA_964650395.1 uncultured Ignavibacteriales bacterium | reverse complement strand
CATCGGCAATCAGCTCCCCAAGCTCGGTAGTATGCCCTTCACTGTCTATGATAGGTTTGTTAATGCTCTCCAGCTTCACAGCTTTGGGGCAATCGGTATAGAGATTGTCCTCTCGGCATTTAGACCTTTGCTTCTGGCTACAGCTTCCGCAGTTTAAGCCTCTGCTGGCTTTGTAGTAGCTTCGCCAGTAGTCGGCTACAGTTCGGCTGGCTATCCGATACATCACGGCTTCGGTAAAGGGCTTGTGTCCGTTGTTACGCTCCACATCGGCAAGGGTTACTATTATATCGTGGAGCAAGTCCTCTTTGTCCTCTGCCTTTGCCTTGTGAGCAAAGCGGGAAGCTACCCTGTAATAGGTAAGCCATTGACCCACAAGGTGTTCGTAGCCGTTGCTTTTGTGGTCGTCTTGCTTTCGTTTTCGGTTTGACCTAGACTTTACACGGCGGGGCTTTGACGTGGCTGTTATACAGCTTGCGGGCTTACCACACCACGGACAAACGCCCTGCCTCTCATTTAATACCCAAATCTTACCGCACCGACCACAATGCCCTTGAGGATTGCTGTTATCGCCGTTTGGTGCTGCTGATGCTGTTATCATCGTTACCATCGCTTGACCCCCTTTGTTTATTCGTTCCTGTGGGCAAGCGTTCAAGTTCAGGCTCGTTGATATTCAGTTGTTAAGGTGCGTTTTTGTGTGTGTTTCTAGCTTCATTGTGTAACAAAAATACATAAGGTAAAATCTCAAGAACTAGCACGTTTATCGCACCTCCCTGGGAGAAAGAGAAGGAGAGATAAAATGAAAAAGCCTCTCGTTTCCGAGAGGCTTTGGTATCACAGCATGCAACTAATCTGTGCTTTTTGATGGTGATGTGGGATAACCCTAAGAGATTTTAACGGTCGATACTAGTCTGTATTGGCTTTAGTTTAGTCCAGCAAGTATTGGTTCTGCCTTGGTAATTCCCTGCCATTCCTCTTTTATTACCGGACCTGAACTATCCCATGAACGGAAATTGAGTTCAAGTGTCTTGAGGGGTTCATCTCGGGAGGTCAACTTTCGTATTAGTAAGCTAGACAGACGCTCATCATGTGTTGCAATTATTAGTTGTTTTTCTCTTTTGAGAAATCGACAGAGGTCAGAGAACCCGAGGACATTTACGTCATCCATCGATTGAAGAGGGTCATCCAAGAGAACGAATCCAAAGTCTGTGGTACTGCTAGAAAAAGCCAAAGCTAGAAAATAGCATATGGCGGCAACGTTCGCTTGTGCAGAACTGAACGTGATACTAGGATTTGTCTCAAGATTCCATAGGGGATCAATTGCCTTAGGCATAGAAGAACCCTTACGATAGTATACTTCATGTGAAAATGTCAGTTGTCTAAAAGTAGGATGCGGCGCAAGCCTTGAAAATAAATCTTGCACCACTGGTTGAAGTTCGTTAAAGATTTCTTCGACAACCTCAATTTCTTTTTCTTTTGCCATCTCCACTAACAGTCTTCTTTCGGTCAGCGCCCGAGTAGCTCTGTCAAGAGTTTTGTTTTTATCAGCCCATTGGCCCTGGAGATGTTCGAGCTCTTGTTTTAACCTTTCAAGCTGAGCAGATTCCCTTCCCACAGATTGAGCCGCCAGAATACTTTCGGACAACATTTCTAATGAAGACAACTTCTTTGCGTATTCTGTAGCCCAATTCTTTATCTGTGGTAGCCATTCAATCACTCCTGCTGAATCAGTCTCCGGGATTGTGAACCCCGCACTTTGAAGCCTGGCCCTGGCAGGCATCAGTTCATTTAACATAGTCTCTAGGTGTGATTGCCATTCTTCTACAATCGTCTTTGCGCCGCAGCTATTACGATACTCGCTTTCAAGTTGTGAGACTGTCCTTTTGTGTACCTGAATACTGTCTTGGAGTTGCCTATAATCTTGCTCTGCCTTCAGTAATTCTGGTTGTTCAGAGGCGACAGATTCGAGATGTCTCCTCACTTTCTCTGGATCTATCTGTTGTCCACAAACCGGGCACTGCTCTTTCAAGAGCGGAATTGCATTGATAGCCAATTGGCGCATGTTATCCGCTTTAGATCTCATATCCCGAAGCTTTTCAAATACCTTAGCTTCATCACTCTCGTTGTTCCTCAAGGTTGAACGTTCAGACTCAATCTGTTTCTCCAACTTGATAATGTTTTCTTGAAGCTCCTGAAGACTCTTAGTTGGTTTTTGTTGATTGTGACTACCTATTGCGTCTGCCCGCTCGACTATTTTTGTCACCAATTGTCTACATTCTCTAATTAGGCTAAAGAAAGGATCAATGTGAGTCTCCAAGTTATCTGAATATGCGGCCAAAAGAAATCCAAGGCCATTTTCGCCAGCATTCATCTTTAGCTTCGCTACGGCCTCGCTCAACTCAGGCGCGGTCTCAATTCGAGTGAGACTTTCCTTTATCTGTTTTTCGATGCTATTAATAGTCTCCTGCATTTGCCTTTGGCCAGTTCTTAGGTCGTTAATCCAGCCGTTGATGAGTTTGGCACTTTCGTCGAGTTGGCTGATGAAGTCAGTGACTGTAGAAATCCCAAGCATTTCAGCCAACACCTGATGTCGATCGGCGGGACTTGCTGAAAGGAATTTCCGAACCACGTCCTGCTGCAACAGCCCAGCATTTAAGAATTCTCTCTGGAACGACTCTTTATCCAATTTTGATTTTCCCAGTTTTTCCTGAAGCCACGCTTGGGCTGTTTCACCAACAATTGTTTCATCATTATGTTCTATCTCGAGAATGCTGCTGTTGCTATCACCGGTCCTGGTTACAGTGGTGAGGTCACTGTTGCCGTCTAGTCTGAGCTTTCCAGATATTTTAGCTTTCGAGCCTTTTGGAGCGTACTTGTTAATTATGTACTCCTCTTTTCTATATCGAAGTTCCTCTAGCCTTTCTATGCGTCCCAGTATCAGCCATTGAATGGCGTCAAAGAGCGATGTCTTACCTCTACCATTAGCTCCTGATACTACAACAGCAGAAGCATCCAATGGAATCGGGATGCTTTCATTGAATCCACGAAAGTGCTCGATGACCAACGAATGAAAGACCAACGGCTCAGCCCTGGTAGGCTCGGGATTAGACATTTGAGAGGTCTCCTCCTTCTTTGAACACAGTGATTAGCTTATTTATCAAAGTCCTCTCGAGGCCGCTATTTATCAATTTCTCCCCTAAGATCTGCAGGGGATCTCTGTCCCTCGCGATTGAACGCGCTCTCTCCAGATGAATAAAGGGTTTAGCGAGGTCGTTGATCGTAGTCAAGTCACCGACCCCGGTCCGAACCATTTTTCGCGTGTAACGAGTGTTATATATCAAATTGGAGAACTCATCGAATTCTTCCGTTTTATATAGTTTTGCGCGACAGACCAAAACAAGATAAGCGTCCCAAACTTTAGGAGTCTCCGGATGCCGTCCAATCAGCTCTGACAATGCGTTCTCAATAGGCTCGTAATCTTCCATTAATTTGGACCAGGAATCGAAGGCCTGAAAAGCAATGATATAATAAGGATTCTCTGCGAGAACGATAGGCTCGAAATCTTGAACAAGAGGTGCCATTAGTACGTTGAAATCGGCCTCTCGTAACTTTTGCCCGAAATAGTCTCTAAACGATGTTAGGGTAAGTTCGTCAGTCATTGACCCCAACTCCAATCATTTGACAAACTCTATCCCTCTCCCAAGTCTGTATTAAATCGCCAAGATTAACCCACCTGACGTTAAGTGCACCCGAGCCATCGATGATGTCATCTAAGTGGCGCTCATCTACAATCGATTCTTTCATAATCGAGGAAGGTAGCCCACCTACAGCGCCATGTGCAACAACAACAAAGGGTTTATCCTGAGGTAAAACATTCCGTTTCTTATCGCTGCCTAAGGAATTCAATTTCTTCCTGTACAGGGTCTTTGCGCTTACCGGATCTCTTGCCCAAGCGAGCTCGATGACAAATTGTTCTGAACGTATGTAAGCGGTATCGCCAACTGTAACGAAGTGACTGAATGGGCTTACAGAATTAATAAGAGCGAGCCCCAACACAAACTGCTTGAAAGTCGGGTCCATAATGGATTGATTCGGTCCGGTGGTAAAGAATCCTCTTCTAACCCACAACCACATAAAATGTGCTGGATACTTACGGAAGAAATCAATTACCGAAAGTGTTGCTGCTTCAACGTCAATACCTGGATTTGACCCCTCCGCAACTTCTCTAGCTAAAGCATTGGCACGAGAAAGTTGAGATAATGTTAACGTCCTAAGTATATTATCTAGAAATTCCTCAGATGATATCGCAATGTTGTGCTTCTCCGGGTTTGTTAATAGGTGATTCCACTCCTCACTCAAGACTGGGTCAATAATTAATACGTTGGACAATTGCTTGCTCATGCCAAGTATTTTCTCTACACTCGTCTTTATATATGGTGCGACGCTACCGATCCCCAAGAATGCTACAAATCCTGTCTCAATCGCAGCTCCAACCTGACTAGTCGCCCACCACGTCTCCTCAGTAATTTGCCGGGAAGATACACATATAGATCCCTCATCGTTTGCGCAGCCATGAAGTTTCAACAATAGCGTGCTATTCCCCGCGTTTAGAATGTGGTCTCTGCAGGTACATGCAACAATAAACGAAGCGGTGGTCGGGGAAGCACGTTCTATGCATGTATCCCAATTCGTTGATAACACCGGAGCGTTAGTTTCGGCCATCAGCAAAGTGATAGCCAAATGTGCATAATTCGGGATGGCCACCCTGAAATCTGCAGTCTCTAAGATGGTCCTAATAAAAGCTGGGAAAGCCTCTGGTAATTGGGTTTCCACAGCATCGGCCATAGCTAGTAGATTATCGTCATCGACTGGTCGCACAATGGTCTCCAAAGGGCTACTTAGTAATCTAGTCTTGACGTTGCGTGCAAGTTCAGATCCGGAAGGCAAGCAGGTTGGAATTCCTATGCTTACTCCAGCACCCAAAACGAGGACAAATTTCCTATCCTCTATTCGAGGTCCAATAGCAACCACCTGCGGCAGGGTATCTTTATCTAGTGGCTTTGGATCATAAGCTACCATGGCAAATCAACTATACAGCAGCTAATTAATATTTACAAACGAGGTTGAAATAGAATCATGAATATCTAGATGACATCCGATTACTTCGTAGAATAGTCTTCTTGGACATGAAGACGATCACCAAGCTGGGAAGAGAGTTGACCCTGCGCTCTTACCCATTATCTCCCCGTTGAACAGGAGGGTCTCATATGCAATTATTCTTGCCTGAGGATCTAGTCTTAAAGATTCACTTCGAACAATCTGGATTCCTAACCCATATCCAGCCCTCTTTTTTAGCTAGCGCTTCACTTTCCGTGGGCATTGATATGCAGCGGCCTGACAAGAAATCAGATGCAGCCAGCACACAAATGATAGCATCAAAGGCATCAGAACTCTGCTTGATTACAGTCAGAGAAGCCTCGCTTAGAGAAGCACTGATCTTCGCAGTCAACTTCAATCTTTCACTAGCTGCACCTTTATCCTTGTAGTTGGGAACACTCCCAAGCCAAGCTCGGAGTGTCGCTGCCGGATATACCTCTATTGCACAGGTCTCTTTGATATTACCCATTTCCCACGCCAAAGGAATTGGCAACCCTGTCTTTTTACGCAGACTGTCAAGCAAACGAAGAGCCGAATGAGCAGTTCTGGCGATGTGGTCTGCACCAACATCAAGGGGTTGTTTTCCAATCTCCCTTTTCACCAAACGGTCGGTTCCGCGACGAAACAGGTCATTTGCATCACCTCTAATGATTTCCCCGGCGGTGTGAGAGGGTAGTTCTTCCGCCAGAGCAACGGGCCACCCGAGTGGAGCATCAATTGCGAGTAGCGCCAACCGGTCTCTACGTAACCACCCGAGAATCACTTCCTCAGGACGTTCGTTCTTGCTACCCACCTTTACATCTTTGATGACCACTTTGTTGCTCTGAACTAAACCGAGGGCGATCCCTGTTTTCTTGTCGTCAGTTGACCAGTCAATGCCGATAATAATCACTAGTCTCCTCTATGTATCTTGTCCATACCAGGCCGCTAGGAGTGGTATCTTATCTTGAAGAAATTGTCTATAGAATTTCCATCTAGGATTGTTCTTATTGAATATATGAGGCAGGGGCAGTAGGGAAACCCTCTTGCCGTATATTCCCACTACCTTGGGCTCCCCGTCTAGTTTTTCAAGAACAGACCGAATCTTGACAGGCAATTCCAACCTATATCTTTCTCTCAACACTTGGTATACTGGCTCACCGAGTGTTATCAGGTGATCGATTGACTCCAGATTCAGCAATTTCTCAAAGTCACTCTGAGTCCTGGCTTTGAAGTTCAGGGCATGGAGAATTGCACCGTTCGTTTTGTCCGGGTATTGGCCTATATCAATGCCTTCTCTTTCTGCGGTTTTGAGGATTAGACGTTCATATGCCTTGGCTATTTTTCTATTCGGTACGTCATAGTAGTAGAGATTGACAAGGTTGGTTGCGATGATTCGGCTCTTATCGATGTCAAGCGGAGAGAGGATATCGCCAAAAATGTAGTTCTGCAGGTTCATGCTCTCTTTGTCAGCTGAAGGGATTGACATTCCCAAGCCTAGGACCATCTCAAATCGTGTGTGGGTGTCAATAGTTGGGTCTTGCCCAAGAATTAAAACATCAGGATTGGAGCCGATTTGGTATGGTTTTGGGCCGTCATAGTCTCGAATGAAATACATGGTTTCAGCCTCTTCTGGGATATGATCGTACCCGATTGTACTTCCGTCTCCACTCCATAATCAAGGCGGGCAACCAAGGCAGTGGTATGTTTTTCTGGGGCCAGCACATGGCTCCAATTGCTTGGAACGCTATCTAGTAAGTGAAGTATTTAACAACAACTCATTTCGTTAGCAACGAAGGAAGCTTTGCTGGCGGCGCAGAGTGTTAAGAGCACATAAGGGACGAACTAGTTCACAACAATTGACGCTGGCAATCGTATCGATGGCGTTTTCAACTTCGGGTGGTAGCGTTTGAGATGGTGTGTTCTTCATGAAGTCCAACTGCGCCACATCCTGCGGACGAATTCAACAGTCACTTAAGCTTGACGCAACCGGTCAATCGCAGTTACGCAGAGGCTGTCGAGCAGTAGGCGAGCGGCCCCAAGTATCACCGCGTCACGTGGCCCATCAGGGGACTTGAAACCATGTTCCCTCTTGTCACGAATCCTCTGGAGAATCTCGAAGAGCGCCAGCAGGGCGGCTTTCGGATCTGTCCCTCGTTTCGTTCGAATGCGATTGAGTTCGGTGGTCGCTTTCGCTGGAGAAAGGCGCTCCCTCTGGTCGGCAAGGAAAGTTTCGAGTGGCGGTTCGAGTCGGAGAAGTTGGTCGATGGCCTCATCCGTGACGATGCTCGCAGACTGTTCACGGGTAAATCCCCGAAGCATGGACGCCACCTGCTCGTGCTCGCAGCCAGCATTCGGCATCAGGTTCGCAAGCTTAACCAAGCAGAGCCACAGTGAGTTGACTGCGTGGTATGGCTGGAGCACAGCAGCACCGCGTATCTCGGCGTCGACTTTGTTCAAGCTAGCAGGGCTAACCGACATGAGGTCTCTCCTGAGTGTCGCCGACCTGATCAGGAATTTTAACTCTGAGGTAAGCCGTTCCTTTTACCCTTACGGCGAACCAGCGCTGAATCAAACGCTCGTTGAAAGCACGGGCGTCTTTGCTGAGTTTGACCAGATAGCTTAGTTCCGAGACGTCCATTACTTGAAATAACGCGCGGAGCCGGTCGTTTTCGCTGCAAGCTATTGCCTCAGCAGCAACACGTTGCCAGTCAACGAAGGCGTACATCTCGGAGAGTAGAACAATGGCGTGCGCCGGCAACGTTTTTCGACCAGGGAGTTTTAGGAGTTGGCCGCCCGCGTCATAGACTCTGCCACCCAACCGTATGGTCGTGAGAGCACCCTTTAACTGCCTTAGCCCCTTCGCTATATACTTTGTCACCGTTGCTGCCCGTCGATGCGATGATCGGTCAACGGAGGCGCTCAGTATCGCAATTCCCTTTGATTCCAGCAGGCAGATAGCATCGCTCCCTAAACCTAAAACGTCGATGAGTTCCCTCATGGAACCGCCGTCTTGGATCTTGGGAGACCGATAACTATTGCCGGGATATATGCTATCTATCAGGAGGTGCAACGATCTCTCTTGCTTTTGACCCTCAGTCTGGTCATCAATCCGAAACGGGCCACTCGCGAGAGTCGGGCTTACTTCAAACACCTCTGCAGGTTGCCAGAGACTCAAAGAGAGGGGGATTTTGCCGGTTGTTTCGATGAACTCGCGAGGAGCCTCGCTGGCTGGCCGATAGATCTCTTTCTGAAAGCGATCTAGTGCCAACTCGACGACCCGTGGTACCTTGGTTAGTTGCTGAGGCCGGCCTGTGGACGGCGTTAGAAGGTAAGGGTTTGTTGAGTTCAGCCCATCGAGGAAAGTCTGTGCCGTAGCCGACTCCAGCGAACACCAGGCGCTCAATGTTGGGTGATTGAGTTCGTTGAGGCAGTGGAGCGTCGTAGATCGTGATGACAGGATTTCCTTCAAAGTCGCAAGATCGCGCGATGAACAGGTCGGGATGGTTATAGTAAAGGGATTCTCAGACTCATCCTCGACTCTTAGGCCAAGGCACAATATGCTGAACTCTTCGACCTTCACAACAGAAATCAAGAACGAGCATCCGGCACCACGGTGTAAAGCCTTAATAGCGGGCTCAGGCATCTTGCAAACGAGAGCAACCCTTCCGTCCTGCAAAGAGTCAACCCATAAGCCGACTCTGGTTCTTTCGAGCACAGCCGCTAGGGCACTTGAAGGAATGTAAGTCATCTAGCTCCTGCTGAGTCGAAGGGATGACAACCTTCTTGTTCGCGAGGTGAATCAGAACTAGATAGGCGGACGCAGGGACGCTTTAGCTTCATGCTGCCGTTCGCCCTGGTTTGGCAATCGTGCAATCGCAAACTGCAAAATATCTGAAGCTGGTTTTGTGAAGCCGCTTGTGTTGTCATTCAGCACATCCCGATATTGGGACTCCACCTTCAGTGAGTATATCAGAATAATTATACTAGATAAAGGTAAAGACAAGGAGTGCGAGAGTTTTTGCGATGCCTTTGCTACCTGTGAACCACTAAGAGCTGTATTGATGGAGCAAAATCCCATCGCTAACAAGATAATATTATTTTACCCAACATAAAAAAGCACTATTTGTGAATAGAGATTGACTTAAATCGCGCACGTGATTATTATTTTCATATGCCTAGCAGTAATTTGTTACATAAGCTCTATCGCTACCGTAAAAAAGAGGATTACATTACATGTTGTCTGGTTACTATTGTTGAATACTTATTGAATTCAGGTAATGATAATCACGAGTCGTTTGTTCTTAATTTTATCAACACATTAAATGGTTGTAATTTTAAGTATTATAAAACGGAACTGAGTGGACTAAAAATAAAGCAAAACGAAACACAACAGCTTAAAAACGGTGAGAAAATATTACCTGACATTATAATTGATAACGGGACCAAATTTATGATTATAGAGGTCAAAGATTGGGCTAAACCAAGCGATAATCAGAAGAAATATAAACAATGGCTGAAAGAAAGGAATAAAAATCGTAAAGGTGTTATGCCAATTCTTATTTGCCGAGATGATAATGAGAAAGAATTTAATAAATATTTCAAAATAATAACTTGGGAGGAAATCGTCGAAATATATGATCGCATATTTAACGATCACCTTAAAGATAGTAAAGATGGTATTGTGGAATACTATGTGAAACCTTTCAAGGAATTCTTAGCGAGGGAAATACCTATGAAAAGATTAGACGGAGACTTTGAAAAGAGCCTAAAGCAAACGGCAACATTTTTTAAAATGCTGAAAGACGTTAGCGAAGATTCTAGAGCACTACATAAACGGAAGGGATTGAAGTTTGTAAAGTGTAAAATGTTTACGGATGAATATTCTTTCATGGGTTGTGAATACGAGGATGAAGACGGAAAGTTTTACATCGGTATCTATCCCGATGAACCTCTAGTACTCCATCTTTGGTTCGATGATAATTACAAAGCTAGTAAGTTTAATAAGGCTAATTTTACTAAAGAAAATAACGGCTGGTATTGGGCCAAGGAACCAATTCCCGACAATTTCTTAACGAGAAAGTACGATGACCAAAAGTTTCAGTTAACAGAAATTATAGAAGACTTTTACAAGAAACTTAAAAAATAGATTTTTCGATAAACATTCATTTAACTAAACAAGAACGTAAACCCAACTTGGAATCACATTCTAGTAGAATGTTACCCTCGAAGAAGCAGAGTGAAGCAACCTGTTCAGATGTTGTCCCGATAAAAAGTTCGTACTCGACATATCAGACACC
>CAZYRH010000082.1:0-10725 GCA_964650395.1 uncultured Ignavibacteriales bacterium | reverse complement strand
ACTATGGCGGCGCCTTATACTGCGGCGGGTCATCATCACCCACTTTGACCGGCTGTTTATTTGACGGCAACTTTGCTCAGCAAGGGGGTGCCATATATTATGGTGAAGGTTCCGCCGCTTTGCTGACGAACTGTACTTTTGTTAACAATTCCGCAGATTCCGGTGGCGTAATCTGGTTCGGCTCTGAAAATGACATGTCCTCTATTACTGACTGTCTCCTGGCCTTTAGTAGCAAGGGTGAAGCGATATATGTTGAGTATGGCACACTTTCCTTGTCCTGCTGTGACATCTATGGCAACGCTGGCGGCGACTGGGTTGGTTACATGGCCAACCAAGCAGGTGTGAATGGTAATTTCTCACACGATCCGCTCTTCTGTGACTTTGCAAATAGCAATTATCAGATAACCGAAAACTCTACCTGCGCTCCTGCCAACAACACGTGCAAGAGTCTTATCGGCGCCTATGATGTTGGATGTGGCGCAATTGAGATAGTTCTGTCGCCGACCTCAATTGATTTCTCTGCTACCGAGGGAGAGGGCAGCCCACCTCCCGACACCCTTACGATTACCAACGGCGGCGGCGGGGTTCTCAATTGGTCATTGAATAAGAACGCCGCTTGGTTGAACCTTGTACCTACCCAAGGTACGGCGCCATCGGCAGTTATAGTAAGCGCTGATATATCCGGCTTGATCGTAGGAGAATATCGTGATACGATCGTAGTTTTCGCAAGCGACGCCGCCAACTCACCCCAGTATGTTCCTGTAGCTCTGAGAGTAATCTCTGCGAATCGCCCTCCAGAATTTGTGCAGGTCTGCAGCGACACTGTGCTGGTGGAGGGGCAGAAGTTCGAATGTGAGATTGTTGCCAGCGACCCGGATGGCGACTCAATCAGCTTTTCGTGTGAGCAGTGTCCTGTTGGTTCAGAGCTTACCAGCACCACTGATACTACAGTCCTCTTTTCCTTTGAGCCTGATTTTCGGCATGTTGACAGTAGTTACACGGTAATCATTGAGGCTTCCGATGGTGACATGTCGGCAGTTGACAGCTTCGCAATAGATAGTGTCGTGAATCGGCAGCTTGTTGTGAACAGCATAGAGCCTCAGCCGGGTGAAGCCCAGGATATACTTATCAGTTGGAAACCGATTCAGATACAGTTCAATGAAGCGGTGCAAGATACTTCGGTGGATGACACCAGTAATGTCCATATCACGAGTAAGAGGGGCGACAGTCTCCACTATTACTACGTCTCTCAGCAACGCTCTCTGATGATTGATAACGATTCAGGTTATTTCAGAATTCTCGATACTATAGTGATTGTTCTGGATACGGGGATAGTAGACTTGGCTGTAAAACCCCTCGATCAGAAGTATGTCGATACATTTTATACGGGCGCGGCGGTTTTCCCTGGAGATGGCAACAACGACGGAGTCGTGGATGAGCGAGATATTCTTCCGATGGGGCTGTACTGGAACAACGAGGGGCCTTCAAGACCGGACAGCGGCAGCTTCTCCTGGGGTATTAAACCGGCTCATATTTTTGCGCATAGCCGCAAGTGGACACCGTTAGCTTCGGTCTATTCCGATGCCGACGGTTCGGGGGTTGTTGACGCCTTTGACATCTGCGGCGTAACTGAAAACTGGGCGCAGACTCATTCACAAGAAGGGGTGAACAAGAGCAGTATGGCCGATTTGGCGATGGTGTTGAAACAGCTTGGCGGTGGTGTCCTCAGGCAAATGTACGAGGCGCTAATTAATTGCCCAGACGGTGAGGGCAAAGCTGCTGTTATGAAAACGTTCGAGTCGCTTTTAGGAGAGGAGTCGACTGAGAATCTACCTGTGACCTATGAATTGTACCAGAACTATCCGAATCCCTTCAATCCTTACACTACGATCAAGTTCTACCTGCCTCAAAGCGGGCCTGCTTCTCTGTCAATCTATAACATCATGGGACAGAAGGTGGCTGTGCTGCTTGATGGCTATATGGAAAAAGGATACGGCGAATTCGTCTGGGATGGCACCGATCTTTCCGGCAAGCCGGTTGCCAGCGGCATCTACTTCTATCGCTTTGAAAGCGGAAGCACTACTATTACCAAACGGATGATGCTGCTGAAGTAGTATTGAGGCCTGCCCTTTTCACTTGAAAGGGCGTCAATGTCTCAAGGTGATTGACCTGCACCAATGCTGAGACACCAATTGCTGCCCAGCGTGATGAGATACACTGTCACCTGCTTGTAGCAGAGAAGCTCTACCTGGGTTGTATCCAATATAGGATTGTTCATTAGCCAGACAATGCTTGTAGAGTCCATGCCGTTATTTGCAACAAGAGGGCTAATGTCAGTAATCAAATTGCTGTCCAACCCCACCTGGGATAACTGATCCAGACCCGTAAGCGCGGTAATGTCCTGTATCAGGTTTTGTCGCAAGAAGAGCTGTTGCAGTTTGACAAGACTGGCGAGCTCGTCAATGATGCTGATCTGATTGGTTTCCAGGTTCAAAAGCCTCAGACTGGTCATGTTAGACAAGCCGGTCAGGTCTGAAATTTCAGTTCCCCAAGCGAACAGTTCAGTAATGGTGTCCACATCTGACAAGAACAGGTCGCCTTCATACTTGGAGAGTTTGTCTCTTATCGCAAAATCCAGGGCGGTATCGGGAAAAGTTACGACTGGATTAATGCCCTGTCCCACTTCGACCAGAGCCTCGTCAGTATAAACACTCCCGATGGGAATAAAACTTCCATCGGGCCTGCGCAACTCAGTAACACTGATCGTGAGTGTTGTAGTGTCGTTATCGATCTCTGGATATAGGCTTTGGAAGTAGACGGTTGCCATCGTGGCGTTGCCGCCGGTGTCGACCAACAACTTAGTAGTGTCCGTTTCGGACAGGCCAATAGCGTAGAACCCTGAATCTAAGTCAATGTGGTCTACACGAATAAGGTTAGGATTTACTTGAATGCTTTCCGGACGTACCAGGTAGCTTTCAAAGAGAATTCGAAAGGAAATACCGTACAGGTTATGTATCTTACCGACTCTCACGTCAAGGGAAAAGGTGGTATCTGATCGAACCGGCTGAAACCGCGGCGACAGCTTGATCAGCGGCACCTGTGGGTAGAGATTGATTGGCAGGTTAACCGTAGCGCCAGGGCTAACATTGGCAGTTGTGTCTCCCCGATAAATGGTATCCGGGCTTCCTGCGTTAAGAGCAAGAACTGTAAATCTTCTATTATCACCTGCCGGAACAGTAACTTTTCCGACAATGTACCTTCCCTGAAGTGTAAGAGGCGTATCTATACGTTTCATGTCCGGCGCAGTGACAATGAGGCGAAACTCATCCACCAGTTGCATTAATCCCGGTTCTATTACTTTCATGCTCAGGGCAATTGAGGGTGCAGCTTCCTCGTTTACAGCTTTCTGCGAACAGCCGGATAGAATAATTATTGCTAATACTATGCCAAGGAAGCAGCTTAAAAAATATTTGCCATGTATTTTTTTCATGCTTGTGCCTCTTCCTACAGATTTGCCGTTAGACTTGCAGTTAATTGGAATCCGCTCAGGTCGATATTACCGCTGTCAGCATTGCCGGTAAAGTATTTGAAGCCGACATTACCACTTATCTGCTCATTGATTTCTCGTCCTAAGGCTCCGCCCAGTCCGAAAATCGTGGAGTTGCCGAAGTCTTCATCGTTGGCGGCAATAAGCTTGAGTTCTGCCGAAGGCGTGACATACCAGTCTTGCTGGAAACGCCGGGTTAGACTGCCGCTTAATAAGAACTCGTTGCCAAAAATTTTGAGTTTCTCGTCGGTGGAATAGAGAGTATTACGTCCGCGCCAGAGATAGCCGATACTGCCGTGCAAGCTGAAGTCCTTATTTCCGTGCCGGGCTTGAAGGTGTAGATCAAGCTGGGTGCTCTGCTTGAAAACCTTTCTGTCATCCAATTTATCTGAAGTGTACGTCGTTAAGATGGCGTCGGCTGCAACCGTCGTTTTGTTCGCCTGCCAGTCCGCCCCGGCATTGAGGCTGACAAAGTCGCCGGGATCATACTTGTCCACTCCTTGGTACGGTTCGTACTTGCCATTGAATTGGTACATGAGGCCGGCGCCGCAGCGAAGTTCTCCGATCATTTGGGCTCCGCCGACCAGCATGTTGAACCCGAACCCCTCGCCGAAACGCCGCATAGGAAATGTAAGGTAATTCTGTGATAGCATTTGAAGGACGAAAGGACCCTCGTTGGGGTTGATCTTCTTCTTGCCGGTGGGAAGGTTAAGACCGACACTTAATAGCATCTTATCATCATTGAAAGACTGGTTGACCTGTAGCCGCACGTCACCCAATCCCGACAGGCTATAATCTGTATTCACATCTTCCAGACTGTTTGTCGAACTGGCCACATAGAAAAGCGCTTCAAGATTCTCTCTAATCGGGACGAAACCTCTCAACGGAATTGTCAGTTGGTCGATCTTTGTAGTCTCACCATCGCCTTTGAGACTCCAGTGGCTGTAAACAAGCAGGGCATTGCCGGAGGCAGGCTGGTCGTAAATGATTTGGCCATGAGCCGGCGACAGGGCCACCAGAAAACCGGCTAACCCAACAATAATGAACCCAATTCTATTAATCCTACTGCGCATCGAGATCACCTTCTATAATAACGGTTCCGGCATTGCTGACCACAGGCGGCTCAATGGTGGAGCTGCTGCTCGAAGGAATAGTACCGGAATTGTGAGCGACCGATGACAGGCGAGAGCCTAAGTCCCCGGACGATTGCTGACGATCACTCTGCCGCTTTACTACCCCTTCAAACTTGTCAAAAGACTCTTGATATCCAATTCCACCGGATTGTATGTCGGTAACAGTCTGGAGTTGTTCGTTGGCCTGCTGGAAGTTTCCGTCAAGCCGGACCGCTTCGGTAAGCTCCTGCTTGGCCGCGCCGTACATCCCCCGGCTCTCATACTCCAGCCCCCGACAGTAGGCCAGGAAAGCTACGTATGATTCGGTGGGGACTTCCTTGATAGCATCGCGTTCCTCAGCAGACAACTCGATGCCCAGCGTGTCGAGAATTTCAAAGACGAATTCCTTTTCCAGCTCAAAAAACTTTTTCAACTTTCCTTCGATACCTTCCGGGCGAGCGCTGGAGCTGTCGACTGTGTTCACGATAGCACCATCGAGCTTGAGACCCTCCTCTCCGATGTTCACCAACGAGCCGGTCACAAGCTTACGAGTTCCCATCAGACGGCCCATTCTCGGCGCCGAGGTGGGATCGACATACATAGATGCGCTAAACTTCTGCTCTTTCAGGATCATGTCGAGTTTCAACCTCTCTACGACCATAAGAGAGTGCACCTTGGCCAGATCAATCGAGGTGAACTCTGCCAATCCGTGGGCAATCGGGGCTAGTTCAGGTGAGAGATGGGAGGCATCAAAGTTGGCCACAGCGATGGTATTTTCGGGGATGGTGTCGGTGTCGATACTTGCTTCGTTTTCTATGGCCTGAGAAACGTCAATTTCGATCTTTTTTGAAATCAATCGATCCAGATGCGCTCGGGTCATTGATGCGGTCTTGCCCTTGGATCGCAAACTCAGCGAGGTTCCGTAGGCATTGATGGCTTTGCTATAGTCTTCTTGCTTTTCGTATATCAGGCCAAGGTACAAGTGGATTCGGGCGTCTGGTTGAATCTGGTTTGCCTGTTTGAGGGCATCCTCGGCTTTTGTCAGATCGCCTTTTTCGTAGTAGGTAACACCGAGCTCCCGCCAGGCTTCGGCGTTTTTGGGATTGACGCTTATTTCCTTATAGAAGGCCTCAATGGCCGGGTCATATTCTTCCTTATTCTGGTGTCTCCTCCCTTGCATATAAAGGCTCTGAGAACACCCGACCACCAGCGCCATCAATAGCACCAATGTTATTGGTCTTATTAGCATCTTTTCTCCTCAGCCAATAACGGCTTGGGTGTCAGACTGACCTCAGCTTGCCAGAGGCCGATATATTTCCATTTTGCGTTTCGCCTCAACAAAGTTGTGGTCGAGATCGTACGCCTTTTTGAAGAACTCGTAGGCATTTTTGTAGTCGTACTTATCCATATAATCCAGTCCCTTGGAGTAAAGGGTAGTGGCGTCGAGCGATTCGGTACCGCCTTCTTTGATCAACGCTTTAATGTCGTCGCTCAGGGTAATGTCAAGCTTCTTAGCCAGCTCTTCAACCAGCTCCTTTTCCAGCTTGGAATACTGCGGTCTGGCTTCTTTATCCACCGAGGCGATGATCTCCGACGTCTCCACGCTGACTACCCGAACCACCATTCGGGTACTTTTGTCATTGAGTTGTGTGAAGCTGCCGAACACCATGTACTTCGCTCCAAGGATTTTTCCCGCCCGCGCTGCTGTCGATTTATCGACCGCTCCTGACTTCAGCAGATCGAACTCCCTGAGAACATAGTTGATCTTATCGCGTTCGATCACTTTCATCGAGCTGATTTTGCCGAAGTCATGCTCAAACCAGTCCGCCAAGCCTTTGCCGATTGGTCCCAGCTCCTGCTGGTATTTGCCGATTGAGAAATTGTCGAACTCCATGATGGCAATGGTCTTAATGTTGGATTTGGCTTCCTCGGGGCAGGTGAGGCTTTCTTTGGCTTTCAGGATTTCGTACCATTTGTCGCGTAGTTCTGACTGCCACATTTCGCGGGGGAGGTGAACAATGCACGGTCCAATGCCGGAAATCTTGTTAAGGTAGGAAAACGATTGCTTATGGTAGTCATCCCCCTTGGCATAGGTCAAAATACCCAAAACCTCGTAAACAGCGATGCTGTCCTGGGGAGTCAAATCAGCCCGCTCGAAAAGGGTTTTGGAAATAGAAATCCCTTTTTCGAAATTCCCTTCGTTGTAGTACCTGAGTGCGTCAGCCAGCACATCTGCAGTTTTTGCTTCTTCCTGGGCGAAAGCATTAGTGACGCCAAGCCCCATCGTCAAGACGGCCAGCAAAACAATGGGGGCCAAGCCGAGAAAGTTGTTGTACTTTTTCATATCAACTCCTTATTAATACTATATCCTTTACTTCTTATAGTAGTAAGATAGTGAATTGAAAATCTCCTCAAAAGCATTATTTCTCAAAATCAAAGACAACCTTATCAGGGCCGTCCTTCCCTACCAGGATAGTGCGTTCTTGTTCTAACTCTTCTCCCTCAATGGTTTTCTTCACCTTGACGACATGCTCACCCGGCGTGAACTTGAAAGTGTAAGGTGTCTGGTTGTGCTGTTGTTTACCGTCGATATACACGTAAGCCCCCCTGGGATTAGAGACGACAACCACATCTCTAAAAGCCGGCTCGGATTCCACCGTGTCGACCGGAGGCTTGGGGAAGGTGAATGTATAGGCACGTGAGACTATCTCGTCCGCCGCCAGCCACACAGTGTCATGGCGCATTTTTCTGGTGGCTTTTCTGTTTTCTACCCGGATAATATGTCTCCCGGTGTCACAGATCAGAGAGGTGTCTTTGAGACCTCTTCCCAAGAGGTTACCGTCGACATAAATATCGCCGAAAGGGGCGGCAGTTATGTCAATCGTGCCGGTAGGAGGGGGTATAGTGAACTCAAATGGAAGTTTCAATACGGAATCTTCCGTCAGCCAAACTGTTTCAGAACGTGTTGTGTCGACTGCCTCATCGTTATGGACGCGGATAACATGCCGCCCGGGGGCACCCGTGAAAAGCACAGTCGTAACGTTCATACCCAAGAGGCTGTTATCAACATAGACGTCGCCGTGCGGTACAACACTAATCTCAATCGTCCCTGTCTTGCCCTGGCCGATGGCAAAGTAGTTTACCGCCCATGCCGCGACTGCAACAATCACGAGTGCCGCAGCGGCTCGCAGCAGCCACTTCCGCGATGGAGGCATGGGGGGTGAAGGAGGAGGGTGGACAAGTATGGTCTCATTATCTTTAGCCGTACCGCGCACTGCGTCGAGAGCCGCCTGCATCTCACTGGCCGACTGGAAGCGTTTCCCCGGCTCCTTGGCTAAGGATTTCATTATGATCTCTTCCACCTGCTTGGGAATGTCCGGATTAACAGAACGCGGCTTTGCCACTTCGGAAAACAGCTTGGAGTCGCGGATAGCGAATTCATTGTCGCCCTTGAAAGGGCACTCGCCGGTTAACATTGTGTACAGGGTGGTCCCGGCGGCATAGATATCAACAAGAGCATAGTTCGTATCCTGAGTAGGAGTAAACTGCTCCGGCGCCATGTAGGCAGGCGTTCCGCAGGCGCTGCCGGCTACAGTCAGGTTGGGATCGGTTTCAGCTTTGGCAATCCCGAAGTCGATGATTTTAACCCGCCCTTTTTTGTCTATCATTATGTTGCTCGGCTTGATATCGCGATGGTAGGTACCCTTTCGGTGGGCAAAATCCAAAACGTCAACGACATCGCTGATGATCTGAAGCGACTCGCTGAGAGAGAGTCTCCCCTCCTTTTTGATTTTCTCCTCAAGCGTTATGCCCTCGATATACTCCATGGCGATGACGGTGTCTTCTCCATGGCTTAAGAAACCTTTTATTCGGCAGATGTTGGGGTGGTCTTCAAGGAGAGCCAGCTTGTCGGCCTCCTGCTTAAACCGCTGTCCCAATCGGGGATCACTGAGTACTTTCAAAATCACCTTGAGGTTGGGCACATCCTGATGCACGGCCAGATAGACTTTGGCCATTCCACCGGCGCCAATTTTCTTGAGCACTCTGTAGCTGCCGATAAACTGCTCTTCCATGAGATGATATATATATAATTGTTATGGCCGGTTCAACATAATTGTATGCTGCGCAAGTCCGGTCTGGCTCTGTCAAATAGCTTGATCAGGTACATTTCTCTCAGGGCGGGTGAGAAGACTAACAATATATACTGCCGCAAACGCCAGCACAAACGCTGGAACCAGTTCGTAAAGGGCCGCTTTCAAGGTCGGAATGTTCTTCCATACCACCGTTACGATACTGCCGGTAAGCATACCCGCAATGGCGCCGGCTTTGGTTGTCCTTTTCCAGAGCAATCCTAAAATTACCACTGGCCCGAATGAAGCGCCAAGCGCCGACCAGGCGTACAGCACGAATTCAAAGATCACCCGATTCTCAGACAGTGCAAAAACAACTGACAGTAACCCTAAGATCAGCAAGACTAAGCGGTCAAGTCTCTGCATTCGTTCGAACCTATTACCGGCGTTTTTCGCTTTGCCGATGAATGGCAGGACGTCACGTGAAATGGTAGACGAGACTACGATAAGCTGAGAGTCAGCAGTGGAGCAGATGGCCGACACAATAGCTGCAATGACAAATCCACCCAACATTGGCGGCAGGAATTTGCCGACAGCCAGTGGCAGAGCCTGCTCCGGGTCGGCCAAGTTACCGAAATATATATGAGAGAAGATGCCAAAGAGAATGGCTCCCAAATAGACTAGAATCGTCCAGGTGATAGCGATCATCCCCCCCTGTTTCACTGACTCAGAATCTTTTACGGCCATAAAACGCGCCAGGATGTGCGGCTGACCGGGGTAGCCCAGACCTATTCCCAACAGCCCGATCACAAAGCCGAGCATGGCAAAACCGATCTTCCCACCAGTCCAGGTGAGCATGTTGGCGTCAATTTCACCGGCGCCGGCAACAAACGCGTCCCACCCGCCGACTTTGAACAGCGTTATAATGGGCATGCCAATTAAAGCGATTATCATGAAAGTTGCCTGGATGACATCGGTCCAGCAGACGGCGCGGAACCCGCCAGTGATAGTGTAGGCCATTATAACGGCTGCCCCAATCAGCACCCCCAGCCAGTAAGGAAGATCGAAAACGGCATCGAACGCCTTACCGGCGGCATTCATCTGCGCTGCCACGTACCCCAACATGGCAGCGGTAATGATTATCACCGGAACGACGCGCAGCACCGTTGAATTCACCCCAAAGCGATGGCTGATGAATTGGGGAAGTGTGGCGGCGTTTGATTCCAGCGTGCTTTTTCTGAGCCGTTCAGCGATTACAAACCAGTTGAATAGATACCCGGCAGCAATACCGGGTACAATCCAGAAAGCAGACATGCCGAACAGGTAGGCCTCACCGACAAGCCCGAGCATCACCCACCCTGACTCCGCACTGGCTGAGGCTGACAGCGCTGATACCCATGGGCCCAGTTCTCGATTTGCCAGGACAAAATCATCTTCAGTCCGTTTTCGTAGCTTGGTTTAATAGATACCGACGCTGATAATCCCAACAGTGTAGACAATAAATGATGCCGCCAGTACGAAACTTGATTCCACGCTGGTCTCCTTGGTTCCTACGTACCTCTGACGGGAAATGTTGATCTCACCGCGATACAACAGCCCGTCAGGATACCCAAGTTAAACGTCTGCTCGCATAAATCAACAAGAAACCTGTGCCCAATCTTCCGGGGAGAGGTACTTCTAAAGGGCGTTTCCCTGTTGAAGACATCTTGTGTTCCACAGCGCCGGAATTAACAACCGGTGGACAACATGTTCTTCGCTTGATTGAGTTCCCCAACCAGCTCTTTTTTTTCTTGAATACCATTCCACATGACCAGTATATTATAATAATGGTATAACCTACAATCAAACAAGGAGGTATTATGGCCAAGACGCATTTTGGGATGTTGCCGCTGATTGTCATCGCGGTGCTGGGGCTCGGGATGGTAGGCTGTGGGACGCAGGTACCATCGGGGCATCGGGGGGTCTTTTACTACAAGTTCGGAGACGGGACCGAATT
>CAZYRH010000081.1:1715-10953 GCA_964650395.1 uncultured Ignavibacteriales bacterium | reverse complement strand
ATGCAGCTTGACGAATCAGCTTACACTTTCTACAGTCTTCCCGACAGCAGTCACCACTATATAGTTTTCTATTCCCGTCTTCTCCAGAGTCGGGCTGTGGGTGTATACATGAAGATTGAACGGCATAAAGAAGGCGGCGCTATTGACACCGTTGAGATTGGCCATATCCCCAGCGACAGCACCTGGTTCTTGAAGCTGCTGTATCACAATTCGCCCAGCCCTGATCATAAAACATGGGGTTTGATGTGGCGCAACTGCTATGAGGTGCGCGGCATCACAGCCCTTGACATCGACAAGATCAAAATTTACAAGGGAGCCGCGGGGAGCGAGGGCACCTCTTCCAGTTTCGATTACCAGGAGGTTGAAGGCAAGACCCAGCGTTACATAGAAATATTAGGCCTTGATCAGTATAACACCCGTGACCAGAAGTATCCGGACAGCAAAGTTGACGATCGGTTGGAAATATATAGGTCCGATTGGGGGTTGATGATCTTTCCCAGCCGCAAACCGTTTGCCTCTGATACTACCTTCGTCAATGCTAACGGCGTTCCTACCGCCGAGCTGGAAGAGAAAGCGTCCCAGATATATAGTTACTACTCGTCCACGGAAAAGACCCGGAACAGCAAGTATTACATTCAGATTCCATCTCAGGCACTAAGTTCTGTCGTTCGTTTGGGTCGCACCAATATTATTGAAGGCTCCGAGCGGGTGACAGTAAACGGCAGTCCCCTACAAAGTGGAAGGGATTATACGATCCAGTATGATCTTGGTCAGATAACTCTCCTTTCGGAGGATGCTCAGGACCCTAACGCAGATGTCCAGATTGATTTTGAGTACGCTCCCTTTTTAGCCATCCAGAAAAAGACGCTGCTGGGTTTGCGGGCTGAATACGCATGGAGTAAGGACCTGAATGTCGGCGCTACGTTACTGTACAAATCCGATAAAGCGCAGGATCGAAAACCGCGAGTGGGCCAGGAAACCACTCAGTCGATGGTGTTCGATGTCAACAGCACCTGGCGGCTTCATCCCAATTTCCTGACGTCCCTGGCGGATGCGCTCCCCTTGGTCGAAACAGAATCTCCTTCCAATATGTCCATCACCGGTGAATTGGCACAGTCACATCCCAATCCTAACGTTGACAATGTCGCCTATGTGGACGATTTCGAGGCCGCCCAGGAACAGTTGTCACTGGGCACTTCCCGTACCACCTGGAAACCCACGTCCATTCCGATTCAGGTGGATACCACTATCTGCGAGAAGGGGAAAATCCTCTGGCACACGCCAAGGGAATTGAGGCGAGTGGATGAAATCTATGAGCGAGAAGCCCGGCAAGGGGAAGGAACGATTCACACTCTGCGCGTGATATTCCGACCCCAAACTGATCCTACCCATCTACGGTCATGGGCTGGGATTATGCGCGGCTTCTACAACCGGATAGATGCCGAACGCATCCAGTTGCTTGAATTGCGAGCCAAAATAAACAACGGGGCGAAGGGCAAACTCCATTTCGACATCGGCAGTATTGATGAAGACCTCAACGGTGATGGTGTGCCCAATACCGAGGATAATAACACCAATGGGACTCTTGATTTTGACGAAGACGTTGGTCTCGACGGCCTCCCTGATGAAGAAGAGGTAGATAAGAATGGGAACGGATACGACCTGGTAACGAACCCGGATCCAAGCGGTGACAACTGGTTTTTCTTGGGTGAAGGGAAATGTCCGCTTTCTCCGGACTTATGCGACCGTCTTGATAACTCCAATGATCCCTTGTGGAATAATGACTCAATTTACTACGAATGGCTGAACGGTACCGAAGGAAATCTCAAAGACCCTGGCTGGCTGAGCGTACCTGACGAGGAAACTCTTACCAGGAAAGGCCAGGTCACGTTCAACCGCTACTTCTCGTTTGTCATTGATTTAGCCGAGGATTCATTCCGGGTGGACAACTCTGATCTGAACGGCTGGTGGACCTACCGGATTCCCATCAAAGACCCCTCCGCACTGGATACTATCGTATCAACTATTGTCTCATCTGATGAAGGGGAAGACACGCTCTCTCCGGTCTGGAATGAGGTCAGCCACGTGCGGGTCTGGTTTGAATCTGAAGTAGGACAACCCGAGCCCGACACAATTGAAATCGCCGACTGGTACTTTGTTCAGTCCAACTGGAAGGACTCGGTCATATACTGCGGACCTTACAGAGCTGACAGCACCAGTTTTGTAGCGGCTTCAATCAGTGAAGAAGACAGCACGTTTTACCCGCCGCCGGGTGTGGAAGCGTACGAGGACCCCAACTACAACGTGACTGAAGCCCAGCGAGGTCTCCTTTTGAAATTCGATAATCTGGATAATGATGATACCTGCCTGGTCACTAAGCACTTAATCACAGTTGAGAAATACTCCGGATATCGCCGAATTCAGATGTACGTTCACGGTGGCATCATGCCGGAGGACGTGGGTAAGGTGAAGTTCTTTTTCCGGATCGGGAAAGATGCCAACAACTTCTACGAACAACATACCATAATAGACGCCGGATGGAACGAACGAAACTATATCAACATCGACTTCAACGAAATCACGGCTTTGAAAGATGCGGCTCTCAAAACAAGATCGCGGAATGAATGGAAAGACATTGATACGTCCGATGGCACGTATCAAGTACGGGGAAATCCTAATATTAACGAAGTGCAGTACTTTGCTGCGGGAATAGAAAATCTCTCGGACGAGGATATCAGTGGAGAAATATGGCTGGATGAACTGCGGGTGACCGACGTGCGCAAGGATGTAGGCACCGCCGGCCGCCTTTCAATCACTGGAAGCATCGCTGATTTAATAAACTACAATTTTTCATTCAAATCTCAAGACGCCTTCTTCCGGGGGCTGTCATCGTCCACCCGAGGAGGTTCCAGCAACAACTTAGGCAGCGGCAAGACCTCCACCAGCATCAGCTACGGAGGTTCATTAAACTTTGATAGATTCCTGCCAAGATCATGGGGTGCAAGAATCCCCATTTCGGTCTCGCATTCCAAGTCCACTGACACCCCTTTACTTCGCTCCAACTCAGATATTGTCTTGCCCAAAGATGTCCAGGAAGCAGAGAGATCGATTAGAGAATCCAACTCCTTCAGGATATCAGAATCTTTCAAACGTAAAGGGAAGAATCCGCTGTTTAATCTGCTGTTGAACCGGTTCAACTCCTCGCTTTCGTATAGCCGAACCAGCCGACGGGACGTGAATACGCCTTACAGTTTTGGGGAGAGCTATTCTATTCCAGCCAGTTTTGATCTCAGCGTTGGGAAAGTGCCGACCTTGCCGATTTTCTTCTGGATGAAACCGCTGCCGCTTCTGAAAAAGACCTCCGGATCACGGCTGGGGCTTTACCCGAGTATGTGGAAATTGTCCGGTACCTATAGTCGAAATATCTCCATCACGGATGACATCAACCTGAATCGTCGGTCGACGCTCAAGCGGGACTTCACCGGGAAAATGGATGTCAGTTACAAAGTCTTTGACAACCTCAGTACTAGTTTCAATTATACCACTCGCCGAGACCTGAGTGATGTAGACCAAGTTAATCTTTCTTTGAAGAACTTTCGACTGGGGCTTGAAACCCGTTACAGCCAATTATTCAGCACCAGTTATGATCCAAAACTTCTCGGTTTTGTAACCACCGGCTTTTCCTATAAGGCCTCCTATAGCGACAATTACTCCCGATCGAACCAGTCGCTAAGTTCTTCCATGTCTCGTACCTGGTCAGTCAATGGCAGCTTTGACCATATCAAGTTATTGGGAGGCAAAAAATCGCGTTCCACACCTAGACGATCCCCCCACCATGGGAAGAGTCAACCCGAAGAAGGCGAAGGTCAGTCCAAGCCCACCAAGCCGTTTTACGATCCTCCCCTCGCTCTTCTCAGATTTTTGACCGGTTGGATTAAGCCTCTCTCCTATAGCTACGGTGAAGGCTACAAGTCATCGCTCCCCGGTATGGTGACACGACCGGCTTTCAAGTATCGTCTCGGCTTTGTGCGGGATGCCGACGTGGCCACATTATCCGAAGGCCGTGCTCCAAGCTCCGGGGAGGATCAGTCGTATCAACTTTCATCGGGCTTTACTTTTCTCGGCGGTCTGTCCACGGATGTGAAGTTCAGACAATCCATCAGTCGAGATCTAGTTAAACAAGGCTCTCGGTATAAGAATGTCTCTACCTCCTGGCCGGACCTTTCGATTCGCATCCAGAAGTTCCAGCGCTTGCCTCTGCTCCAGGGTGTGGTCAACAAGTTTATTGACGTATTCTCACCTCGGACTGGATATAATCGCCAGATAAAAGAACGCTTCAATATGAACAGCGATTTCCTTGCAGCACGTACAGTTGCCAGTAGCTACAGCCCGCTGCTGTCAATCAACTTTAAGGTGTTTCGGTCGTTGTCTTTGTCTGGAACTTATACGCTGACGAAAAATAGGGATGAAAAATATAATCCTACCGACGGATCCTTCCAAACGGAGACGCGCTCATCGCGCTCTTCGATGAGTGTTTCAACCAAGTACTCCTTCTCCTCCCCGAGCGGCATCTCCCTGCCGTTATTTGGCAGAATTAAGTTCAAGTCAACCGTTTCAATCTCTGTTAACATCAGCAGGAGCGCCGATAAAAGCGAATCTCGTAGGGCCAGTGGGGGTTGGGCTCTTTCGGCCGACAAATCTGATTTTAAAGTAGCGCCTGAAATTTCCTATTCTTTCAGTAGCCAGATCCGGGGCGGCCTTCATGCCCGCTGGCAAGACTCGAGTGACAATTTTAGAAACCGCAAGAGCCATACCAGGGAGCTGCAGGGCTGGGTTGAAATTCGATTCTAAGGATGTTTTCGATTGACAAGCGTTGGCCCTCCCCAGTTATTATCCTCATGATGAAGTCGACTTTGGGGCTGGTAGTTGCGGTGGTAGTCATGGTGAATTCCTGCGCCGAACCGAGGTTGGAACCACCCGCTTTCAATGGCGAGAGAGCAGAGACGTATTTGCGAAATCAGGTCTCATTCGGTCCTCGGATGCCGGGGACTGAAGCCTCTGCTGTTTGCCGGGACTTTTTCTACAGACATTTCACTGAGCTGGGCGCCAGCATCGATTCTCAGGCGTTTTCGTTTTTCGATCCGTATTCACAAACAGACATCCCGTTGGTCAACGTTATTGCCAAGTTTAAGGGCAACGGCAGCACCGCTGAGGCAGTCGTACTGATGGCGCATTACGACAGTCGCCCCCGAGCTGATTACGCAACAGACCCCAAACTGAAAGACAAACCGATAGACGGCGCCAATGATGGAGCCTCAGGGGTGGCGGTACTGATGGAACTGGGCAACCTGTTCGCTGAAAAAGATCCTCCCTGTAATATCGACGTGGTGTTGGTCGACGGTGAGGACTGGGGGAAACCTGGTGATAATGATCTCTACCTTTTGGGATCGCGAGAATTCTCCCGCCGGGACATCCGGGATAAATACCGCTTTGGCATTGTCATTGACATGATAGGTGACTCCTCGCAAGAGATCTACCGCGAAGGCTATTCGGAGCGCTGTTGCCAGGGGTTGAATGACGCCGTATGGAGTACCGCTGCGCGACTTGGGATTGTAACCTTCCACGACACGGTAAAATACTCCATTCTCGATGATCACTTGTCGCTGGTTTCTGCCGGCGTGCCTACCATAGACATTATCGACTTCGACTATCCATACTGGCATACTGAATTCGACACGCCTGACAAATGTTCCCCCACAGCGCTGGCCAATGTGGGACAAGTACTGGCTGAGATAGTCTACAATCCTTCTTCATGGCCCAAAAAATAATAAAACAGCCACGCGATTTCCCCTCAGTAGAAGAACTTCTTCAGGAGGATTCTCTCGTAAATGAGATAACATCGATTCCGCGACCTCTGGCAGTCCAGTTGGTCCGGGAGGTTGTCGCTGATAAGAAGGAAAGACTCAAGCAAGGGGCGTCGGCAATCAGTGTTGAACAGCTCCTCTCAGCCATCAGATCAGCGATAGTCGCCGCCAAGCGCGATGAAATATCCCGCGTCATAAACGCTACCGGTGTTGTCGTGCACACTAATCTTGGCCGGGCGCCTCTGGCGGAAGCTCTCTTCGATGCGGTCAAACGGACTGTCGTAGGATACAGTAATACTGAGTTTGATCTGGTTAAAGGCTCCCGAGGTAGACGGGGTGCAGCATGCGAACGGTACCTGGCCCTGTTGGCCGGTTCGGAAAGTGCCACGGTCGTCAATAACTGTGCGGCGGCCCTGTTTCTGATTTTGAACACCCTTGCCAACCGCAAACAGGTTCTTGTTTCGCGTGGAGATCTGGTTCAGATTGGCGGTGGGTTTCGTATCCCTGACATTCTGAGAAAATCCGGAGCCAGACTTTGCGAAGTAGGCACCACTAATATAACCACAATAGCTGACTATGAAAGCAACCTTGACAGGAGGACCGGTCTAATTCTGAAAGTACATAAAAGCAATTTCATACAGGCCGGATTCACGGAAGAGGTGCCGTTAAGGCGGTTGGTTGCGCTTGGTGCTGACCACCATCTGCCGGTGGTCAACGATCTTGGCAGCGGCGCTTTTATTCCGACCCAGGAGATTCTCGACTACCTGGAACCAACTGTGCAGCAGTCGGTGCGCGATGGCGCTGACGTGACCTGTTTCTCCGGCGATAAGATGCTGGGCGGCGTACAGGCCGGATTGATTGTGGGGCGGGCGGAGCTTATCAAAAAAATCAAACGAAATCCCCTTTCCCGCACGGTACGGGTAGACAAGTTCGTCTTTTCCATGCTGGAAAGGCTTTTTGCTATTTATCTAAACGGAAGCCACCAAACGGAGATTAAGCTGTGGGCGATTCTTTCAGTACCGGAAGCGGAGCTTTACGAGAGAGGCAAGACACTGCTAAAGGAACTGGGCAATCCTCCCGGACTATCCGTAGAAGCAACCAAGGCTTATGTCGGGGGAGGAGCCCTACCGGAATCAAACATCCCTTCCATCGGCATTGTCTTTTCCGAACCGTTCAAAGCAATGACTCTTCTGCGCAAGTTCCGGATGTTGGACCCACCCGTTATCGGCCGTATAGACAACGAACGATTCATCCTTGACCTTAAGGCAGTAGCGGATGACGAGCTGCCCCTACTGCGCAATTCCATAAAGAAAACCATCAAGGGTTGACAAGGCATGATCGTCATCGGCACGGCGGGACATATCGATCACGGCAAGTCGGCAATCGTAAAGCGCCTGACCGGTACTGACCCCGACCGCCTGCCGGAGGAAAAGGCACGCGGGATGACTATTGACCTCGGCTTTGCTTTTTACAATACGCCGGAGGGATATAACATCGCCTTTGTTGACGTGCCCGGACATGAGCGCTTTGTGAAAAACATGATCGCCGGCGCCGGGGGAATAGATGTCGCCATGCTGGTAGTGGCCGCCGATGATGGTTGGATGCCACAGAGCCAGGAGCATTTCCAAGTGGTGCGGCTTTTAGGAATTACCAGCGGCTTTATCGTCATCAACAAAATAGACCTGGTCGATGCCGACTGGCTCGAATTACTGGAACACGATATCAAAGATAAAGTCAGGGGTTCATTCCTGACTGAGGCGCCGATTTTTAAAGTCTCGGCTGAAACCGGCGAAGGTTTTGAGCAGCTTCGTTCGTACCTAAGCACTCTGCCTCAGCAAGTAGTATCGCAGAAGGATATCGGGAAAACCCGACTATACATCGACCGTTCCTTCGTCAGGCCCGGCATAGGCGGGGTAGTCACCGGAACACTGCGAGGTGGAATGCTTTCGGTGGGGCAATCAGTTTCGATTTGGCCGTCAATGACGACAGCCAAAATTCGCTCGCTGCAGTCGAACAATCAGGACGTTCAAACGGCTACACCCGGTCAGCGCACTGCTGTTTCCTTTACAGGTGTCGATAAGGAGCTACTGGTTCGGGGCGGAGTCATTTCCGATCGGCTTGATCTCTCCTTTTTCAAACGACACCCGGTACTGGCCCTCTCAATGGAGCTTATTGCGGAATCCCCCGTATCGCTGGTAAATCGGCGCCGGATTCTATTGATGGTTGGAACTTCCGAAAGGGAAGGCGAAATCAGGCTTCTTAATCGCAAAGAAACTACCCCCGGCGAAAAAGGCGTGGTCTTTTTCAAACCCGATGAACCGGTCTACTGCCTCGTGGGCGATCACTATGTAGCCCGTCTTCCTACCCCGATGGTGACGTTGGGAGGCGGACGAATACTGGATCATCTTGCCCACTTCCCCCGAAGAAGACAAGCCTCCCTTTATGACTACCTGGAACAACGGTTGTCAGATAATGTTAGGGACCTCATCGCCTCGGAACTTCGAAAGAAAGTGATCGTTGCGTCTGATCGTCTTCTCAACGAAGCTGACTTGTCCAAGACCGAAATCCAGAAGACAGCTACAACTCTGACCAAAGAGGGACTGCTGGGCAGATTCCGGAAATACGTGTTTCACGAAGAATTCCTGGCAGCTACTCTTGAGCACTTCATAGATGCTATTGTCAAGTATCTAGAGGACAAACCTCACTTAGTAGGATTGTCGTTGGAGCAACTGGTTAAATTGTCACAACACGACGAGCCGACAACCCAGATACTTATCAACTACTTGGTCAACGTCGGCAGAATGATAAAATCGGGTGACAAATACAACCTTGTGGGCAGGGGGATCAGTTTGAAAGGAAACGTCAAGGAAGCGCATGACCGGATAATGAATAGCCTGAGGGAACAACCTTATGCTCCTCCGGCTTTGAGCAAGCTGGCATCAGCCGGGAAGGATCATAAAGAGGCGATCAAGTTCATCATCGACTCCGGCGAGGGGCACAAGTGCGGTTCTGAGTTCGTATTATTGACCCAAGCCTGGCATGAGATTGTCCAATTCATTAATAAGCACTTTCAAAAATCGAACGCCTTGACAGTAACGGACCTCAAAGAGAGATTCGGCTTCACGCGCAAGTTTGCTATTCCGATCTTAGAGGAAACCGACCGGATGAAGTTGACCAGCCGTGAGGGTGACGTGAGAATCAAAGGAGACAAATTTGAAAGCCAAGAGTTTGATCCATAATGCCCGCATTCATACGCAGGCTGAGAATCTTGTTGTCGATTCTATGGCGGTTCGAGAGGGGCGTATCGAAGCCGTCGGGCACAACCTGCAGCATGCCGGTGAGTTTAGAAGCTACTCGAAAATGAATCTGAAGGG
>CAZYRH010000081.1:0-1615 GCA_964650395.1 uncultured Ignavibacteriales bacterium | reverse complement strand
ACAACCTGCAGCATGCCGGTGAGTTTAGAAGCTACTCGAAAATGAATCTGAAGGGAAAAACCGTTCTCCCGGGGTTTGTGGATGCCCATACGCACTTCTATTTTTTTGCTCTGTCATTGGGCAGAGTTGCTCTTGACGGCTTGAATTCGCTTGAGGCCTGCCTGACAAAAATCGAGAAATTTGCCCGGCGACTGAAAAGGGACGAGTGGGTAGTCGGCGAAGGGTATGCGCCGGATCGTTTCCGAAAAAGAATTGAACCTGATCGTTATCTGCTGGATAAAGTGACCGGCGGACGACCGGCGTTTATTTTCTCTAAAGATCAACATTCAGCCTGGGTCAACAGTCGGGCTCTTCAAGTTGCCACAATCTCGAAGAAGACACCGGACCCGCCAGGAGGAGAAATCGTTCGCTATGAAGACGGTACACCGACCGGCATTCTCCGGGAGATCCCCGGCTATGGAAAGGTGTATGCTCGTATCCCCCAACCCTCAAAAAGAGAGATCGATAGACTATGGTCTATGGCTCTTGAGCACGCTTACAAGAAAGGCGTCACCGGTGTGCACTCTTTTGACGGACCGGAGGCCTTTGCGTATCTCAGCCAACTGGCGGAAAGAAACCAACTCGGTCTGAGAATCAACCATTATCCATTGGCCAGGCTCCTACCACATTTACACAGGACCAAAACTCGGTATGGCACCGGTACTGAGTTCTTTCGCATCGCAGGAATAAAAACCTATGCTGACGGCTCGCTGGGAAGTCAGACTGCTTGGTGTTTCAACCGGTACTCGAGAAGCCAGGACAACTACGGTATCGAAGTAACACCCGTAAGTGAAATGAAACGAATTATCAGATCAGCGGCACGGCTTGGTTTACCCTGTGCTATTCATGCCATTGGCGACAGGGCGATCTCAAATGTCCTCGATGCTTTTGAAGGCAGCCCCTCGCTACCAAACGGTGCACGACATAGGATTGAGCACCTCCAGCTTGTCCGCAAGAAGGACCTGACCCGGGTAAAGCGCCTGAATGTTGTCGCTTCAATGCAGCCGTCGCATTGCCCTTCAGATATTAAGATCGTCCGTAAATACTGGGGGGCAAGGGGATCCAAGGCATACGTTTTTCGAACTATCATCGATAAAGGAATCGATCTTGCCTTTGGCTCTGACGTCCCGATAGAACCTCTTGACCCGCTCGCAGGCATAGCGGCGGCTGTTCGCCGAGCCAGACAGGGAAGTCGTGACGTCTTTTATCGGACCGAGCGTATCACAGTTCAAGAAGCGATCTACCGCTTCACCGTTGGCCCGGCCATTGCTTGTGGCGAAGAACACTGCCGCGGCCGCTTGTTGCCGGGTTACCCGGCTGATTTTGTCGTTTTGTCTGAGGACCCGGCCAGAGTTTCACCCAGCGGGATCTACGACCTTGGCGTACTGGCCACCGTTCTTGACGGCCAGGTGAAATACTGCCACAGCCCCCTTCGGCTGTAAGGACAGCCGGCGCGGGCAATTTCAAGAATAGTGTGTAAAAAGGTGTATCCATGTAAGTCATGCCGCTTTTGCAGTTAGCCGTGCGACCTCCTTGATTCGCTGGTTATTTCGTTTCCATTTGGTGTTGAAGTAGT
>CAZYRH010000080.1:0-11403 GCA_964650395.1 uncultured Ignavibacteriales bacterium | reverse complement strand
GCAATGTCAAGCTCACCATCGAGTACAAGGGAACAGCGTATGCCGGCTGGCAAGTGCAGCCAGAGCAAAAGACCATCCAGGGAGACATCACTGAGGCTATTTACAAAACAACAGGCGAAAAGGTCAAAGTGATTGCTGCTAGCCGAACCGATGCCGGCGTGCATGCTTTGGGGCAGGTAGCCAATTTTATCATTGAGCCTCAGCTCCCAGCAGAACGATATAAAGAGGCATTGAATTTTTATCTGTCCGATGACATCAGGATAAAGGAGTCCTGCGAGGTTACCCTGGATTTCCATGCCCGTCGAGATGCCCTCTGGAAAAGGTACCGATACCTGATCAGCCCGGAGAAGTCAGCCTTGTATCGCGACCTGCGCTGGGAGCATCCGGTTGAGCTTGAACTGCAGAAGCTGAAAGCAGCGGCAACTCTGATTGTGGGTGAACACAACTTTGCCCCGTTTTGTGTGGTGGCCTCTCGTCAGAAAAATAATTTTTGTCATATTGCCGCCGCAAAGTGGCGACAGGTAGGGTCATTGCTGGTTTTTGAAATCAGGGGCAACCGTTTTCTACATGCTATGGTGCGGTCGCTGGTCGGTGCTATGGTCAACTTGGGTACCGTTACGAAGGACAAAAACCCGCAAAACTTGACTTTGGAGCGGTTTAAGGATATTATTCAATCTGCGACGGATGAAAGAGTTATATTCACAGCACCGCCCCAGGGGCTTTATCTGGTGTCGGTTCAATATGAGAAGGGATAGCGCATGAAGTTCTTCATTGACACTGCGAACATAGAGCAGATTAAATCGGCAGCGGCCATGGGGGTTCTCGACGGCGTCACCACCAATCCTTCGCTGGCTGCTAAAGAGACAGCTCCCTACCGTGAGCTTTTGACTGAAATATGCCAGATTGTCCCTGGTCCGGTCTCAGCGGAAGTGCTGGCAACCGACTATGAGGGGATGGTCACTGAGGCCCAGGAGTTAGTGAAGATTGCCGACAACATCGTGGTCAAGATACCAACTGTTCTGGAGGGTCTGAAAGCAATAAATACCCTCCATTCTAAGGGCATCAAAGTCAATGCTACGCTCGTGTTTTCGGCGTCGCAGGCTTTACTGGTAGCCAAAGCCGGAGCGACCTACGTCTCTCCCTTCATTGGGCGACTTGACGATATTTCCAGAGATGGAATGGGTCTCGTTAATGACATTGTCACCATCTATCGAAACTACGGTTTTGATACCGAGGTACTGGTGGCCTCAGTGCGGCACCCCATGCATGTTGTTGAAGCGGCCTTGATTGGAGCTGACATTGTCACGATGCCCTACGGTGTCATTGAGAAGCTAATAAAACATCCGCTGACGGACATCGGCTTGGAAAAATTCATAGCGGATTACAAAAAGGCCCATCAGGTCTGATGATTGCACGGTATACGCTGCCGGAGATGGGAGCGCTCTGGACAGACGAATACAAATTCAAAACCTGGCTCCAGGTTGAAATCGAAGCCTCTCGCGCTATGGCGAGATACAAAATCATTCCCATGGCAGCCTTCAAAGTCATTGAGAAAAAAGCCCGCTTTGATATCAATCGCATCAATGAAATAGAGAAAGAGGTCAACCACGATGTAATCGCCTTTTTGACTTCCGTGGGAGAGTTTGTCGGAGAGGATGCCAAATACCTCCACTACGGTATGACCTCCTCCGACATCCTCGACACTGCTCTTGCCTTGTTAATGAAACGGGCAGCAGGGATAATTGATAAGAAGATTATTACCTCTCTCAAGCTGATAAGATCACTCGCCCTGAAATACAAAATAACTCCCTGCATTGGCCGGACGCACGGCGCATTGGCTGAGCCGACCACGGCGGGACTAAAATTTGCCCTCTGGTACACCGAACTGAAGCGGGCGCAGGAGCGTTTTAATCACGCCGCTGAAGCAGTAGCTGTCGGTAAGATATCCGGTGCAGTCGGCAACTATGCTAATCTTGATCCGAGGATTGAAGCTGCCGTTTGCAAACGGTTAGGACTGAAAGCGGCGGAAGTTTCAACCCAGGTGGTTCAACGCGACCGCCACGCTCAGTATATCACCGCCTTGGCCTTGCTGGCTTCGTCGTTAGAAAAGTTCGCCACCGAAATCCGCAACCTGCAGCGTACAGAGATTGGTGAGATGGCGGAAGGGTTTGCGAAAGGACAGAAAGGTTCCTCAGCTATGCCACATAAAAAAAATCCGATCACAGCCGAGCGCGTTACCGGTATTGCTCGGCTTTTGCGAGGATATGCCCTCTCAGCGATGGAAAACATTCCGCTGTGGCATGAACGGGACATTGCCCATTCCTCGGTGGAACGCATTATCATCCCTGATGCCAATATCATTGCCGACTATGATCTTGAGAAATTTATTGAAATACTGCGTGGTCTGGTGATTAATGAGAAACGGATGTTGGAGAATATCTATCATCGCGGTGGTGTGGTTTTCTCACAGCGGCTACTTTTGAAGCTGGCTGGGCCGGTGGGCTCGCGCGAGAAAGCATATCGCCTCGTTCAGAGAAACGGCCTGGCCGCTGCTGAAGGAAAAGGGTTGTTTATAGAACTGGTTAAAAGCGATAAGGAAATCCACAAGTATCTTTCAGATGTCGAAATAGATAGCTGCTTCGATCTGGCTTACTACACTAAGCATGTTGACAAAATCTTCAAACGGGTTTTTGGCAAATGATTACACGTGAGGGTCTGCCGTTTATTGTTGCCGGGCTGATGGTGACCACAATACTGGTGGTGACTGCACTCCGGTGGGACAGTTGGTGGCTGTTTGGCGCTGGTGTCCTTTTTGCTCTTTTGACGCTTTTCATAACTTTTTTCTTTCGCGATCCACCGCGCCACATTGCTACCGAAACAAATCTGTTGATATCTCCCGCTGACGGTAAGGTGCTTGGCATCCAGACGATAGAGAACTATCCGTACGTTAGCGGCCGCGCTCTTAAGATTTCCATTTTTATGTCAATCCTTGATGCTCACATCAATCGTGTTCCTGCCACCGGCACGGTCGACTATGTGAAATATAATCCGGGGAAGTTCTTCCCTGCTTTCAAAGACAAAGCCTCCGAGCAGAACGAGCAAACCGAAATTGGCATGACGACTACCGGTGATCACCGGATCGTTTTCAAACAAATCGCAGGGATCATCGCACGCCGAATTGTCTGTAAGCTACAAAAAGGTGATTTTGTGTCGGTTGGGGCCAGATTCGGGATGATTCGCTTTGGATCGCGGGCTGAGCTGTTCATACCAGCCGATAGTGAGCTGCGGGTAAAATCAGGCGACCATGTAAAGGGAGGCCAAACCATTATCGGCTACCTTCCAGCCAGATCCACCAAGACAACGTTTCAGGAAACAGCCAAGGGAGATAATGCCAAGCTATAAGGGTATATTCCCCGGCACATTCACCATGGGTAATGTGGTCTGCGGGTTTCTGGCCATTCTGTCGGCGTTTGAGGGAAATATTACGACCGCCTGCTGGTTTGTGATTCTGGCCGCATTTCTGGATGCCCTTGACGGCAGGGTGGCTCGCCTCAGCGGTGGTGCATCGCAGTTCGGTATTGAACTGGATTCTTTAGCCGATTTTTTGTCGTTTGGCATTGCCCCGGCCGTTTTAGTCCATTCTATCAAGCTCAGTTCGCTGGGCAAATGGGGCTGGGTAATCTCTATTGTCTATATCATGGCCGCGGCTTATCGGTTGGCGCGTTTTAACCTTCTGGCTGAGACCGAAGAGAAAAAGGACTTTTTAGGGCTGCCTGTTCCGGCTGCGGCTGTCACCCTGGTTTCTTTCATCATTTTCTGTTACAACCTGTGGGATAGCCTCAAATTCAGTGAACTGTTAGTTTCAATGATTATCCTGTTTGCTTTTTTGATGGTTTCTCAGATACAATACGATACTTTTCCGGAGCGGTTTGATTCCAGATGGAATCGGGTTAAGCTGGTTGTTCTTCTGGTGGGAGCCATTATGGTGATTTTCAGGCCGAGACTGTTGTTGTTTCCGGTCTTAGCAACGTATATATTGTCGGGGATGGTACGTGAGTTTTACCGTTTGTTTTATGTAGGCGTCGGCAAAGTGACCGGACATCCGAGCAAGAATCGTAAAAGGGGCGAGGGAGACAGATATGAGTAACAGCCCAAAAGCCGTCGTGTATGTGCGACTGAAAGACGGTGTCCTTGATCCGCAGGGGGTGACTATTCACAAGGCTCTGGCGCAGATGGGTTATGAGGATTTTATTTCAGTTCGGTCGGGTCGTTTTTTTGAGCTGGAAATAAAAGCCGATAGCTCGGATATTGATCAGAAAATAAATGAGATCTGTTCAAAGCTGTTGGCCAATCCGGTGGTTGAAGACTACACAGTGGAGAAACTTAAATGAAGTTTGGCGTGGTGACATTTCCCGGTTCCAACTGCGACTACGACGCCTATGCCGCCGTCAGGCATGTTATGAAAGAAGAGGTGAAGTTTCTCTGGCATAAATCGGAAGACCTGGGTGGCAGTGATGTAGTTATCCTCCCCGGCGGATTCTCCTATGGCGATTACCTCCGGGCGGGCGCAATTGCCAGGTTTTCTCCGATTGTCAGGCAGGTCATCCGCTTTGCCCGCTCAGGCGGGATTGTGATCGGTATCTGCAACGGCTTTCAAATACTGACGGAGTGTGGTCTTCTTCCGGGAGCGCTCATGCGCAACGCCCACTTGCGCTTCTGCTGCAAGCATGTCTACCTGAGAGTTGAAAACAATACTACCAGATTTACCCAGGCTTGTAGCAAGGGAGAGATTTTGAAAATCCCGATTGCTCACGGTGACGGCAACTATTACCATTTCAGTGAAGAGATAGGCAAACTGGAAGACAATGGCCAGGTGGTTTTTCGCTACGTTGATCAGGATGGCAACATGACACCTGAGGCAAACCCGAACGGCTCGGTGAATAACATCGCGGGCATAATGAATGTGGAGGGTAACGTCCTTGGCATGATGCCTCACCCGGAACGCGCCGTGGAACAGATCCTTGGCTCGACTGATGGTCTGAAGCTGTTGGCATCAGTTCGTGATTCGGTGTCATCGCCGGCGCTGGCAGGTTAGAATTGAAACATCGTGAAGTTACATTCCTTATTGTCGCTTTGCTCTTAGCTGCCGTTATTGGCGGTTTGATTGGCGATGTTATCGGTACTTTTCTGTCTCCGGGCGCGGCCAAGACGCTCTTTACAAGGTCGATAGTGGTCGGATTTGACTCCATCAGGGTTGATTTTTACGCCATTTCCTTTATCTTTGGATTGACGTTTAAAATTAACTTTATGTCGGTGCTGGTGGTACTGCTGGTCATAGTGTACTTTAGATGGTGGTACTTGTAAGATAATAAGAACCGCAGGAGGTTGGTTATGTTTGGCCTGGGCTGGCCGGAGTTATTGCTCATATTTGTGGCTATCCTTCTTTTGTTCGGGGCCAAGCGGCTCCCCGAGATTGCTCAGGGCCTCGGCAGGGGAATAAAAGAGTTTCGCAAGGCCATGAAGGAGACCACTGACGAGCTTAAAGGCTCCTTGGATGAGCCGAGCGATACCTCGCCCACGAAACCGAAAGACAAAAAAAATAACGCAGAGAATAAGTAGTTGCAACAAGTCTTAGAGTTTGATGGTCGGCCGTGAGCAAAAGCTTTTCCAAAGACGACGTTGACAAAATCGCCACCGTTATCGGTGCGCAGGATGTGGCTTTTCACAAGGACCACTACCGCCTCAAAGTCGATAATCCCGAAGAAAAGAGAACCCTCGCTTTAGAAATCTATCCTGAAACCGCCCTCGGCAAGACACGCGGGATGCTGGTGGTGGTCTACACTGGCAACTCTCACCTACAGCTTCACAACTGTACCGGCTATGTCATCTCGGAGGAATTGGGGGAAGTTACCTTTGTCGCTGAAACCGCCGACCGTCTCTCCGGCCTGGTGGTGGAAAAAGGCGCCTCCTGCTCCCAATACGCCGCCCTCAACCGCGAACTGATCTCCTCTGATTTCACTCAGCTTGGGGTGGAGGTGATGCTTTCCGGAGTGGCTTTGTCCCTGGCGGAGGAGATACTATCAGAAGACAAACAGAAAAAATAGAGCAGGGGCCCCGCGCTCCTGCTGGGTGCGGTTGAGATAGGCAATTATGTCGTCTGCAACCGCCAGGAGAAATCTACAACCATTTTTGATAGGAGATAGGACAATGCCAAACGAGAAAAGAACACTGGTTGATGTCGGCATGAAAAACTTGACTTTTCCTATGAAGGTGTCTTCAAGAAGAGACTCAGAAGGGCAGGCGTCAATAGCAAACATCTCCATCAGCGCTCGCATAATGCACGAGTTTGAAGCGCGTTGGATTGATAAGTTCATTCAGATTCTCCATCGACATCGGGATGAAATAGGTACGGCGACCCTTCGCAAGAATATTATCGACTATTCAAAAGAACTTAATGCATCCTCCGTGCGGATCAGTTTTGCTTATCCGTTTTTTGTAGAAAAGCTAACGCTGGTATCAAAACAGAAGTGCTTGGTACGATACCACTGTACCTATTCCGCCAAGACGCCGTCGATAGATGACCAACCAAAGATTACTCTTGCCATGGATATCCCTGTTATCACGACTGATCCCGCTTCAATACCGGAAAATACCGGTGGTCTGCTTGGTCAACTGAGCGTTGTGACTGTGGAGGTACAGTCGCGTGAGGAAGTATTTCCTGAAGATATAGTTGAACTTGTTGACAAACACGCACTATCGCCCACCTATTCGTTTCTGACACCAGATGATCAGATCGCCATTATTCAGAAGGTACACTCACAAACCAAGTCCAGTGTTGTCATGACTGACGAGATCAAGAATGATCTGGTCCACGATCCCAATATCATATGGTACTCAGTCAAATGCGCAAATTTTGGGATGCTACATTCTTACAGTACTTTGGTGGGCACGGAAATGAGCGCTTGGGTTCCGTTTAGTGGCTGGGAAGACCGAACCATACAATGAGGACAAGGAGAGAGCGTTGGAAGCTAAGAAAACTATGCACCACGATAGAAAATATAAAGGCCTCGCTGAATGGGGCATCATAGTGATAATACTTCCTTCTTATAATGGAGGTTATTGCGAACATTAACTGCTGAAGGTGACAAGATGAAAAAGTATGATGTAATTATAATTGGTGGTGGGCCCGCCGGAGTTCAAGCGGCAATCTCCGCGCGGAATAGCTATCCTGAAAAAACTATTGCCCTAATACGGAAGGAAAAGACGGCACTTATTCCCTGCGGAATTCCGTATGTCTTCCACAGTCTGAGTTCTGTTGACGACGACATCTTGTCGGACACCCTTCTGCAAAAGCATGATGTAGACATAATTATCGGAGAGGTCATTCACCGGGAGACCAAGAGTATCATTCTGCGAAACGGTGAAAAATTAGGCTTTGATAAACTTGTGCTTGCTACCGGATCCAGTCCTGTCGTTCCACCCATTCCGGGTAGAGATAAGCCAGGTGTCTACATCTTATCAAAGGAGTACGACCAGCTTGTCAGACTTCGAAATGCTGTTCAATCAGCTGTCCGAATTTTGATTGTTGGCAGTGGCTATGTTGGTGTTGAGCTGGCGGATGAGCTGCTCAAGGCTGGCAAATCTGTTGTAGTTGTAGAGAAGTTGCCAACATTGCTTCCTAATTCAGTTGACCCTGAATTCAGTAACATGGTTCGGCAGGAGCTTGAAAGACTTGGTGCTGAGGTGAAAACGGGAACTGGTGTGAAGAAATTTGTGGGCGATGATTGTGCCACTGCAGCCGTTCTCGATGATGATCATCAGGTGCAGTTCGACATTGCCATCGTTTCAGTTGGGTTCAGGCCAAACATAGAAATGGCCCGGACGCTGGGAGTACAGTTAGACAGGAAGTATGGGGTGATCGTCGACGAGTACCTGCGAACATCCGATCCCGACGTCTTTGCGGTGGGAGATTGTGCCAGCAAACGGAGCTGCTATACGGGTCAGTATCGGCAGATTATGCTTGCTTCAACTGCCATGTCCCAGGGTCGGTTGGCCGGGGCTAACCTTTTCTCAATTAATGTCTTGAAGAGTTTCCCAGGCACGCTTGATTCCTTTGCCACGAAGGTTGGCGACCTGGCCGTAGGCGTCACTGGGCTTACAGAAACTCGGGCCGAGGAGATGGGCGCCCAGTATATCATAGGCCGAGCTGAGACGGTGAATCGTCACCCAGGTAAGTTACCAGGCGCTAAGAAGGTTATTATGAAACTGATCTTTGCCCGATATTCTCACGTTTTACTTGGCGCCCAGATAGTAGGTGGCGAATCGGTAGGGGAAGGCATTAACATGCTTTCGGTGATGATACAGAAGAAGATGACAGACATGGAGATTGACACATTACAGATCGGCACCCATCCGCTTCTGACACCATCTCCCCTAGCTTACGCGGTGATCACAGCAACCGTTGATGCTATAATGAAATGGTACCATGAACCTATATCTACACCTTCATAGCTGGATATGCCTTTCGAATTTGATCGCACCACGGCCTCTATGATAGACTGATCGATGTGGAGCATCGGAGTTAATACAAGATTGAAACTGCTGGTGTCGTCAAGCTCAATAAGTGAGGAATCGTAATGAGTGTCTTCTTATTTGATAACAAGACGTATGAAGTCGACTCGGAAGGATTTTTGTTAGACTTCAATCAATGGGATGAGGGCTTTGCCGAGGGGATGGCACCAAATGTCAATAAACACTGTAGTTCGATAGAGAAACATTGGGATGTCATCCACTTAATTCGTGATACCTATAATGAGCTCGGGAAATGCCCGCTGGTTTATCAGACTTGCAAGCTTAACGGACTCCGCCTGAAGCAGTTAAAGAATCTTTTTCCAACCGGCTACCTGAGAGGGGCCTGCAAGCTCGCAGGCATAACGTACAAAGAAGGCTATGTGAAATACTCGTGGGTGGATCGATCCGCTGAAGAGGCCGCCTCTTTCTCCACAGAGAAAACTTATAACGTAGACGTTCGGGGTTTTCTTGTGGATCTTAGTAACTGGGATGAGCAATTTGCCGTTTTTAAGGCACACGAAATGAAGATGCCGGATAATCTTACGGACAAGCACTGGCAAATCATTCATTTCCTTCGCAACAGCTATATCGAGAAAAAAGTTATCCCCACCATTTACGAAACCTGTGAAGCCAATAATATCGAATTGGACGAGCTTGAGCGGTTATTTCCCGACGGCTATCACCGAGGAGCTGTGAAGTTGGCTGGACTGAGAGTGAGGTAAGCAAAGTGGCGTCGTCAGAACGAATCGAGGTTGATGAAACTGGTAGAATCGTTCTTCGAGTCAATTTGAGAGCCTGTATTAAAGTACTAGTAATACTCGCACTCGCCGTGGTAAGTTACTTCTTGCCGCTTCCAGGTCTGACCGAGGGTTCGCGACGCTGCTTGATGATATTTGTCGGCGCAGCAGGCTTCTGGACGACGGAGGTAATCCCTCCATTTGCTACCGCAACGATGGTTATCGTCTTGTCCATCTATCTTTTGGGCTGGCCGGGGGGACCGTTGGGATTTGACAACGGAAGTGTTGATCACAGCTATCGGATATTCCTAAATCCCATAGCCTCACCGGTGCTCGTGCTCTTCTTCGGCGGGCTGCTGATGGCTGTAGCCGCTGCCAAGCACGGGTTTGACGTAAGGTTGGCCAAGGCCTTCCTCAGACCCTTCGGGACACATCCAAGAAAGGTGCTTCTGGGTGTCATCATGATCACCGCACTATTTTCGATGTTTATGTCTAACACGGCAACTACTGCTATGATGGTGGCAATCCTGGCGCCGCTTTTCAAGCATTTCGAGGGACGTGATCCATTTAAGAAAGCACTGGTGCTGGCAGTGCCGTTTGCCGCAAACATAGGAGGAATAGGAACTATCATCGGCACGCCACCAAATGCTGTCGCGGCGAGCGTGCTTAGGGAAGTAGGTCATCCCGTCTCATTTATCACCTGGATGCTCATCGGGGTACCGCTGGCACTCGTAATGCTCTTGGTGCTTTGGCTGCTGCTTATAAAGGTGTTCAAGCCCAGGTCGGATCACTTTGAAGTGTTATTTCCAGAAAACCTTGCACTCACGTGGGACCTAGTCATAGTCGTGGCAACATTCATCACAACGGTTGGCTTGTGGTTGACTCAACCTCTGCACGGCATTCCGTCAGGTGTGGTAGCCCTTGTCCCCGTTATGGTGTTTAGTGTATTTGGCATCATCAATTACCAAGATCTCAAGAAATTGGAATGGGATGTCTTGATTCTGATTGCCGGCGGGCTTACGCTGGGAGTTGCCATGAAAGCATCGGGCCTGTCTAATGTGTTCGTAGGCGTTATAACTGCTGGCGGACTTTCTCCAACAGCACTCCTTATCGTACTCATAGGGTTCTCCATAATAATTTCCAACTTCATGAGCAACACGTCAGCCGCCAATCTGCTGATACCAATAGTCATATCTCTCGGTGTCATTTCACCGACCGTGGGAGCCATTGCCGTCGCGTTCGCTTGCTCATTGGCCATGAGCCTGCCTATTAGCACTCCTCCCAATGCCATAGCTTTCGCCACTCACACCGTTACCACCAGGGACATGGCCAAATACGGCACGGTCGTATCCGTGGTGGGTTTTGTGCTCGTTGTACTGGTAATGCTGCTTTTAAGACAGATAGCAAAGTAGATACCGTCTTTCAAGTCAAGGGCAATATCTCTGGATTGAATGATTTTTTGTTAATAAGCATAGACCTAATAATCAGCAGCTAAAGTAGGTCACGCCGACTCGCGGCGTGACAAATAGAATGTCAAGCCCTAAGTGGGTTGATCTGGCAAGAGTCAGGAGGACGAGCCTCCTGACCTACTCCACAATAATTCTCCTCCAAACAAGTTTGTAGGGGTCACACGTTAGCAATTTCCGGAAGGTTAATACTTGACGGGCTGGGCAATGCGTAATAGTATGGGAATAGCTGACAGTTTTGGTGCAAATTATCGTATCAGGGTCTCAGTTGCCCTATTTTATTTGTACTGAGACAAATCTTAAAAACAAGTTGAAGGAGATTCTGATGGGTAAGGCCAATGATGGGGACACGGTAAAAGTTCATTACACAGGCAAACTGGAAGACGGTTCGATATTTGATTCCTCCAAAAAGGGTGAGCCGCTTGAGCTTACTATCGGCGCCGGAAACGTGATCCCGGGTTTTGAAAAAGGCGTCATCGGTATGGAAAAAGGAGGTAGCAAAACCATTACCGTCCCACCGGAAGAGGCGTATGGGGCTGTTCAGGAAGGATTGATCGCGAAAGTAAAGAAAGAAAACTTCCCCGAAAACATTACCCCTGTCATCGGAGAGCAACTTCAACTGCGACAGC
>CAZYRH010000079.1:0-11477 GCA_964650395.1 uncultured Ignavibacteriales bacterium | reverse complement strand
CCCTTGACGACTCTGGGGGAAATATCTCCGAAGCCGCCCGTCTCCTGCGAATTGATCGCGCCAATCTCTCTAAGAAAATCAAAGAGCTGAAACTCAAAAACACCTGAATGGAAATTGTGCTTCGGTGTGTGTCAGGCACACGGTTTAACGCTCCACCAGCAGGTAAATGCCCATAGATTCACAACTTGACTTGACGGCATGGAATTTGTTCTATGACTTAAGAAAACGGAGGATCAGATGCGAACAATAGCTCTAACCGGTTTTTGTCAATGGCTAACACTGGCTGCACTAAGTATCCTCTTAGCGCCCTGGGCTTCTGCCGTGGAACCTCGGTACAAGGACTACAAGTCTTCGACGCGACAGGAAGAATACTTTGAAATCTCATTCGACAAAAAAGAGATTGGCGTTGCAGTGTTCGAAGACGGAAAAGAGGTAACCTCGTATTTCCCTCAGAAAAGCATCAGCATAAAAGAATCCCAGGTTCTTGTGGGTGATTCGGTCTGGTTTGACAAAAAAGCCTTAGTGTTTGCCGGAGAACCTTATCCGTATAAAGAAATTTTTGATATCCAGATCACCGATGATGATGATTTGACAACGATAACCTTTTATACTAAATCAGGTGCTTCGCCGAGAGTACAGCGCCTGATGCGGGCGAACCGGATAGGCTTTTCAGAAGACATTGATGTCGATGAAGATGAATTCGTCAAGGGAATTGTCTTTTCGGTTGCAGGCAACATCGAGGTTTACGGCGAGGTCAACAAGGACATTGTATCCCTGTTTGGCGACATTTACATTGGTCCCCAGGCGGTAGCGCGGGGGGACATCGTCTCTATATCCGGCCGCATCGACATCGCCAAGGATGCTTCAGTATACGGCGAGATTTATGGAGGCAAGGAATACGGCGCCAGACACAAACACCGCTTTTATCGTAAAGAGAAGGCTATTTCATTTTCCGGCAACTTCAAATACAATCGAGTTGACGGAGCGACTGTTTACTGGGGTCTACGGTTTGACGACCGCGATTCGCTGCTTCCCTCGTTCTGGGCCATGGGGGGGTATGCTTTCGAGTCGGAAAGGTGGCGCTACGATTTTGGCTTGGAACAAACGATCTGGCGCAGACGGCCTCTGGCCATCGGGGGATCATTCTACCGCCGGTTAGCCTCGGAGGACGACTGGCTTATAAGCGACAAGGAAAACCTTATCTTCACTTTGCTGGTTACGGAAGACTTCAAGGATTATTACGAAGCCGAAGGCGGCTCGGTCTACCTGACGTTCAAACCCCTGTCAACGGTCAGCCTTGAAGGCCGGTACCGTTTTGAGCGAACAAAATGGCTTGATGCTCATCCTCACCTGTGGTCGTTATTTGGTGGTAGTAAGCTGTTCGGTGAAAACTTCAGCCGGGTAAAAGCAGATTTCCGGCAAAACAGCATAGCTGAAACAGATACGACCGACAACGCATATTTGTCTGGTGGAATCGAGCTTGACACACGTTCCGCCGAGGATCCGTTTGAAAAATCGGCCTGGCATTTCACCAGTGATATCGAGTGGTCGCATCCGGATATCAATTCAGATTTTGATTATCGCCGCTATACGATTGCGCTGCGCCGCTATCAGAAAATACATCACCGCGCCATGATGCTTTTACGAGCGATGTACGGCGGGAGTGACGGTTACCTTCCAATGTACAAGCGCTTTTATCTTGGCGGCCTCGGCACGTTGCGCGGCTACAAACACAAGGAGTTTATGGGGAGCCGCTTCTGGATGGCCAACGTAGAGTACCGGATTGATTTTCCCAGGACCGACCTGGCCGCCTCGATTTTCTGGGATGGTGGGCAGATCGCCAACGATACCAGGTTAAACCGTGACATCGAGGTAAAGCACTCTCTTGGAATAGGTGTCTTTTTTGGAGATGATATGCGCCTTAACTTATCCAAGCGCTTGGATCGTTCTTTTGACGACAGCCCAAAGATTTATGTCCGCTTTGACCATGTTTTTTAGTTCAAATATTCAGCGATGACGTATGGTAAATCGTCTGTCGTTTTGTGTTTTTGTTATGGCAGGCTGCCTGGTATTGTCAGGTTTTCTTGTTCCCCTGACAATCTTAGCCGCAGACGAACCGGAGCCAATCGAGTATGATATCTTCCTGCGGAATGGTCACATCTCCGTCTGGCTTAATCTGTCGCAATTGATTTCCTCAAAGCAAGTGGAACGACTGAAGGAAGGGATTGATTTTGCTATTGAGTACCGTTTGATATTGTCGCAGCCAAGACGTTTGTGGGGGTCAAAACAAGTAGCCGAGACCACGGGGTTAATCAAGGTTAGTTATAGAATTGTAACCGAGGATTTCACTCTTTCCGCTCTAAAATTAGGCCTTGAAAGCAGCCGCCGTTTTGTTTCGCTGGCTAAGCTTCATCAGTTTATAAGCGACTCGATTGTGGTGGATATTACTGACTTCCAGGGGCTTAACCGTCACAGGCAATATGTACTTGAGGTGAAGCTAACCTGTATTCTGTTGACAACCTTTAACTTAGCTTCTGGCGCCGACTCGTCGGGCGCCTCTGAATCCCCGCTTAAGTACCTTTTCAGAAAGTTTTTACACATTACCGGATTTGGCCATGAAGAACATTCTTTCAAATCCCGTCCGTTCTCTTTGTCCGAAGTCAGATCAAAAGGCTGACATCCCCTGACTGGGCACAAAGCCGTCGGGAAGGATGAGCCTAATCCCTAACTGAATAATTCCGATATATCTAAAAGACAAGTACTCGATTGAGAGACTTTGTGTTAAGAAGCACGCCCTTGGAGAACTGACAGTGAAGTGTTACCAAACTGACCTGTCCTCAGAAGAAAACGCCATCAGAAAGGATGGAGTTACAAAACCTATGGATATTTTTGCCGATCTTGAGGCTACTCTCGAAGAGGTTGCCAAAGCCAACCCGAGGATTACCGGTGAGCAAGTTGATTCATCGAAAACCGTTTCTGACCTGAAGGCACTTTTAGAAGTCTCCCAGGTCGTCAACTCGTCCCTGGTTTTGGATGACATTCTTCAGATTGTCATGCACAAGGCGATTGAGCTTATGCAAGCTGAACGCGGCTTGATCATGCTGTTAGACAAGGAAGGAATGTTGCAGGTGCGTTCTGTCCACAACCTCGGAAAAGATGAGATAGCCAGGGAGGATTTCAAGATTTCCAATTCCGTCACCTCTCGGGTAGCTTCGACCGGGAAGTCTATCTACACCTCGGATGCTCTGGCTGATGAACGTTACGCTTCCCAACAGTCGGTGGTTGAGCTGCACCTTCGCTCTATCATGTGCGTACCTCTCAAAGTGAAGGAAAAGGTGATCGGCGTCTTTTACCTGGATAATTCCAACCAGGCCAAGATGTTTTTGAAGTCCGATCTATACCTTTTTGAGCTGTACGCCCAGATGGTTTCCAACGCCTTGCATAACGCGAGTATCTACGACTCTCTGTTGAGTCTCAAGCGATACAACGAATTGGTCATTAGCAAGTCGCCGGTGGGAACGGTTGTCGTTGACGGCGTGGGCCGGTTAGCCACAATAAATTCTGTCGCCTTGGAGATATTCGACCTGAACAAGAACAGCGTCAGCCTTATCGGCGAGTCAGGCGAGCCAAACGTCTTTTTGGACTTGCTGCCCAAGAAGGAACGCCTGCGCTGGAAGTCCATGATAAACACTGCCTTGACCACCAGGCAGGATTTCTCGGACCCGCGTTTCTTCCATAACACCGGCTACGTTGAAAAGGCGCTGTCGATAAAGATTTCGCTTCTTTCCGGTCTGCCTAACGGAGACGATGGTCTGATAATGACGATCGATGACATCACGGAAAAAGTGATTATGGAAAAGTACGTTATTCTTTCGGAGAAGCTTGTAGCCAAGGGAGAAATGGCGGCAGCAGTGGCTCACGAGTTGAACAATTATCTGGCTATTGCTTCTAACAACGCTGAGTTGATGGCACTGAACATTGATCGGGGCGAATATGACAAGATCATCTTCAACAGCAAGTCGATTACGGAAAGCATCCACAAGATAAAGCGCTTTATCGATAACCTGATGGATTTTTCCAAGCTGGAATCTGAATTCATCAGTTATGACATTAAGCATCTGATCGAGGACCTCCTTTTCTCCCTACGGGTTCAGCCGCGGTTCAAACAGACTCTCTTCACCATAGACCTTGAAGAGGAAATTCCTAATCTGGAAATGGACGTCGGCCTCATCCAACAGGTGCTGATGAATTTGCTCAACAACGCCGCTGATGCTATCGAAGAAAAAGCCGTCAATGAGAAAGCCGATGGAACCGAGTTCAAACGGGAAATAGGCATCATTGCCACCTACGACAGGGATAACGAAAGTGTTATTTTGGAGATTTCTGACAACGGCCTTGGGATGCAGAAGGAAACCCTCTCAAAGATATTTACCCTCCATTTCACCACTAAAAAAGGTGGTCATGGGTTGGGACTGTCAAACTGCAAAAAAATTGTTGAACAACACCATGGCCGGCTCGAAGTACGGTCGATTCCGGGTCAGGGTTCCACATTCAGACTGGTTCTCCCTCGCTTTCAACCGAAGAACTAAGCGAGCATTTACCCTATGAACAAGCCGACTGAGCTGCCCGGCTTATGTATACTGGAACCACTTGGCCGGGGAGGAACAGCTGTAGTCAGCCGTGCTTTTTCCCAAGCTCATAAGCGACAACTGGCTCTCAAACACCCTCTTGAAGATGATCCGCAATCGCATGCCGCGTTTGCGCAATTGGCACAACGAGAGTATCAGCTTATCGGGCGTCTCAAATTCCCCGGCCTTGTGAGAGTCTTGGAAGTCTCAACCAACCAACCTGTGTACCTGCTGATGGAACTGTGCCCGGGGCCCACTCTTGACCAATGCGGCCGGATAGGTAATCTCACGCTGGCGCTCAATTTACTTTCTGCTGTAGCTGTTAACCTGGAATTCCTCCGGTCGCATTCTATCATTCACGGAGACCTGAAGCCGCATAATATCTTCTTGCCGGAGGACTGGCAGGGATTAGATGATGATAAGTTGTTTTATGTCAAACTGTCAGACTTTTCACTCGGTCGCTTCAGTCATGAACCTGATTCTGCCAGGATTGGACTTGGAACCGTAGGCTGGATGGCGCCGGAGACTGTGGTTGAATCACGATCCACTTTTCAATCAGACCTCTTTTCCCTGGGAGTGATCGCTTACCAGTTGTTGACGGGTATCCATCCCTTCATGGATAACGAGAGTGATCCGGTAAAGACCAACAGCCGAGTTCGTGAGGATGACCCTCCGGGATTGCAAACGATGAGACCGTACCTGAGTAAAAAAGTGGTTGACTTGGTAGGACGGCTGCTGGCTAAGAACGAATCGGATCGACCTCAGTCAGGCTGGGAAGTGTGCGAAGCGCTCCGCACGGTCGGGGCGCGCTATCCCTTTGAGAAGGCTCTTCGTCCGACTCACTTCTTTGCCCCAAGAGAGCATTATACAGAGACAGTAAAGGCGACTCTCAAGACAACGGAAAGGCAATCGAGGCGCCTAAGTTTATTGACGAGTGAGAGTGCAGCAGCTCTAAGGCTGGTGTTAACCGCAAACTTTATCAGAGGCACTCTGCAGTATGACGGACAGCATTTTGTTTTCACCCGCGAAATATATTGGCCTTTGGCCCTCCGGCGTAAAACGGGAAGTGTTTTTGCTCGGTCGCCTTTTGGTCGAAAGAAACAGATCGTCAAGGCTGCCATTATTGGGGATAGAACTCAAACCAGAGAACTTGAGGTTGTCAATGACAACGAATTAAACGAGGTACCGGACGCTCTCATAGAAATCATCAGGCAATTTCTCAATTTTGGTGTTACCAAGAAGTACTCAGCGATTTATGCCGCTAAAGCGGAAAGACTGACATTGTATGAACTCGCGGCCAGGCTATATGTGCAGGCTGGTATCCTCGAGGGAGCCGAGCGATGCGCCTATCAGGCATCCCTTCTGCTAAATAAGGAGCACTATAGTAAGCGCGCTATCAATATTCTTGATCATGTTGTCGACTATGCCCAGATGATTGACCGGCTCTTCGATACCTGTCAGCTCTTGATGATTAAGGGTGACATTCACAAACAAAACGGTGAAACCGACCTGGCCCTGGCAACCTACCAGAAGATCCTCAACCTGTATCGGGGCCTCCCACGAGACAAGTTACTTGCCGAGACATACAAAGATCTCGGTGACTTGCATAGGATGAAACAGGAGCGGGCTCAGGGTCTTGAGGCGTTACACAATGCCTTGGGAATTTATAAGGAGCTGGGTGACGAGCTGGAGATTTCCCACACCTTGAACAACATCGGAAACATCCATTGGATCGCCAGCGACCTTGACCAAGCGTTAGTCCATTATCGTAGCGCTCTGCGGATCCAACGACGGCTGGAAGCAATGGCTGATGTCGCCTCGACCTTGGGAAATATCGCCATGATTTATGTCGTCAAGGGACGTTTCGAACGGTCCATCCATCTTATGGACCTTTCCCTGAGAGTAAAAAAAGAGATCGGGAACGCGGGGGAGATAGCGCGTACCTTGAACAATCTCGGCTATGCTTACCACTTCACAGGACGAGGACAAAAGGCAGTTGACTGTTTGAGGGAATCACTGGAAATCAACAGACGCCTTGGCAGCAAAAAAGAAATCTTATTTAACCTGGAGAACCTCACCGGCGTCATGACAACGGCCGGACAGCTCAATGAAGCATTACCATACCTGAAAGAGGGAATCGCATTATCCGAGGCTCTCAGTGACAAACGCCACTACGCCGCCTTCAATCTGAACCTCGGAACGGTTCTCAAGCGAATGGGACGATTCTCTGAAGCTGAACAGCGCTTGGCAACCGGCGAGGGAATCATAAGAGAAATAGACGACAAAATGCTGGCTGTGGAGGTGACCGTTGGGCGAGCTGGCCTGAGATACTTTTTGGGAGACCAGAGACAAGCCCTGGAACTCAGCGAGGCAGCTTATAGTATTGCCCGACAGATCACCGACAAATCGGGCCAGCTAAATGCTCTCTTGCTCATTACGAAGGTGTCAGATGAGCCGCACTTTGTAGAGACGGCCTTGGCTCTGGCTGCCGAACTGCACTTGGATCGCGAGAGAACGTTAATCATTCTCAATGTCATTGAGTTGCTTCTGGCTCAAGGAAGAACCGATGAAGCTCTCGGCCGCGCAGAGAAGATATTGTCCAAACTTGATAAGATTTCGGAGGATATCGAGCTGGCGTGGATGTGCAACCTCGCCGCCGAGCTTGTGATGATACACAACAACTACGAGTCGGCTCTCAACTACTTGTCACGAGCCCAGAGAACTGCCAATGTCAGCGGCTTGATGCCGGAGTTAATTACCTCACTCACATTTCGGGGAAAGATCAATTTCTTAAAAGGGGAATATGAACAATGTTACGACAACTACAATAGCGCCTTACAAATTTGTAAGCGGATTGCTGACAGCATCAACAGTGAGACCGACCGTCAACTATATCAGAGTAATAACTCCACGATATTTCTGGTCAGTGAAATAAAACGACTGGGGACGTTGATAGGCAAAAAACAAAGGGCAGGGTGGTAATCAGGCCAACCCTGCCCCCTCACAGACTTGGATTGCCTTACGGGCCACCACCGCCGCCCCACAACTGGCCGCCGGGGCTCAAACCCATCGGAGCAATCCTTGCTTCCAGGACTTCAATTTGAAGTTGGTATTTAATCATCGACTCACCTCCTTGGAAGCTTCAGGTTAACCCTTCCTACGAGAGGAAGTTTTAGTTTCATGTTAATTATAATGCTTAACTTCAAAAGGTCAAGCGAATTCTTATATATTCCTTATTTTTTATGTCCACAAAATGGGAAAAGAGGGAAAAAGCTGACACAAGCGGGAAATAAATTCCCGATGTGATAGATTATTACCACCACGACCAGAATTCTACACGGATAATTGAAGTCAGCTTACGTACTGCCAAACCAAATATCGATGACTTTCCAATTTCAACTTTCGCATAGCCGGTCATACCGCTGCGAAGTAAACCCTCAGCGTTATCTACGACGGTCGACACCCAAAAATATGAACGACCATCAATCTGATCTGCCCCTTTCGGTATGTGAACAACGCGTCCGTTGAATGTCGTACCCGGATAAGAACGTACCTTGACTTTTACCTTTTGTTCAAGCGATATGAGATTGACGTCGAAGTCAGATACGGGAACTAAAAGTTCGACCTGACGATTATCAACTACGGACAAAATTTCGTCATCAGAATGATGGCTTACAAGCATCCCTGCTATGGGTGCCGTTATTGACTGCGCATCCTTCTGGATATTGAGGAAATCGACCTTTGCCGTTTGTTTATCTATTTCAGATTGCAGGACGGCCTCTTGCTCAGGTTTGGGGGGTGCCTTGAGCAGTTGGAGCCGCGATGTCTTGTTGGCCAGTTCAGCCCGAGCCACTTCCATTGCTGAACGGGCGGTTTCAAGTTCCACGGCGCTAGCCAGATTCTTTTCGGCCAGTCCCTCGATCCGATTCATCTCGCGCAGCAGTTGGTCGTATCTCGCCTGGGCCGCTCTTACCTCGGCCTCTGCTTCCGCAATTTCTTCCTTCTTGGGTGGAGCTTTGAGAAGAGCCAACTCTCCTTTAAGTTTCTCCAATTCGGCGATATTGGCAATGATTTCCTTGGTGACCTGGTTTGAGACTAAAACTGCCAATGTGTCTCCTATATCCACTGTCTGTCCGTCTTTAACCAGCGGCACAATATCCAGAGCCGCCATTTCGGTGGATGTCATTTGTAGATAGCTTGACTTCGTCTCAGGATCCGCGCCCCCCCGGCGACAGGTGCGTTCTAAAAGGCCAAACTCATTGAGCAGTAGAGTGAACTCTTCAATCGGATGAACCGTTACCTCACCAGATACCCGATGGGGGAAAGGTACTGCAGTAAATAACACAACAATCGCAACGAACAGTACTACATGAACTGTCAGGCGCACGGGATGTCTTGCAAGTTTCTTCATATAAACCAGATGCTGAACAAAGCCTCGCATCAAACCAGCCAAAGCCGGCTTTAAGGTAAAAAATAAGATAGCAAACAACAATAGTAATCCGAAGCCGCCCATTTTTGCAACCAGGAACCGGGCGATGATCAAGAGGACGTAGAGAATCAAAAATGAGGAATAGAAGATGGCAAGGATAGCGTAAATCAAAAAGATTTTTTTTTCTCTGAGAGATATTTCAGTGGATTCAATCGGCCAGCCTAACAGTTTTCGCTTGATGAGGTTGCCCAGATACGTAAACGACTTACGGCGCAGGTTTGGGATATCAACCCAATCGGCCAGCAAGTAGTAGCCGTCGAGTTTGATGAGAGGATTGAAGTTGAAAAGCACGGTGAGCCAGCCTACTACAGCAATGATTCGGGCTACTTCATTGACAAAGCTCCCAGCGACTGTCACCCGCCATGTGACCACCGCTAAGGCCAGCAAGATGAACTGAAAATAAGGTCCTGCCCAGGTGACAGCTAAGCGGTGAGACTTTTTCTCAAACAGCCAGGCGTCAGAAAGGTCTGAGTAAAAACAAGGCTGGAAGTACAAAAGCAAAAAGCCGATCTCCTTTACTTCTCCGCCGTAATAGCGACAGATGACGGCATGAGCGAATTCGTGGAGAGAAACGATGATGAAGACCGATAGAATTACCGCTAAGATCGAACCGATATGAAAAATCTCTGTCAAATCAATATAGAAATACGTCGAATTCGACACCAACAGTCCCAAGCCAAAAATGATAACGAGCAACTCAATGCTGAACCAGAACCGGTTGTGAAACGGGCGATATAAAGCCGTGAGTTTGTCAAGGAAATTACCCGGAGCGAAGGCTTTAATCTTTATAAATAGCAACCTCGAGAAAAGCGATTGTCGCTTCCCGGTACCATAGCTCTTTCTGGAAAGTTCCTGTTCCGAGCGAGTGTTCTCCAGGAAGAAAAGCTTTTGCAGCTTATCAACAAACTGCTGGACACTTTCTGCGGTGATATCCAAATTAAACTTGGAGCGGAAGCGATGGGCAATGTCCTCGTACGAAGTCTTGCCGTCAAGCTGCTGTATGAGCCAGAACTCCGGTTCCCGCAGGCGGAAGTAGTTACCGGTGACGGGGTCCTTCATATTGTAGACCGTCGCTCCATCAACGACCGTCGGCGAAGACACTAAATCAGAGCGCAGCTTGGCGTGAGTGGACATGGCGTAATTTACAGAGTAAGCAACGTGGCGGCAAGTTTTAGCAACGTCGGTAACGACGACACGTAGCGACAGTCGAAACCTCCCTGGAGCCTTGAACTGTCACAACCTACTGCCGCAATGTCTCCAGTAGCCGTCTGTTGTAATAGTCAATCAAATCCTCGCGGCGGATAACACCGAGATAGAGCCGGTATTATCCTGTCATTTGGATGACTTTCTCGTCAAATAGTGTAACGCACTACAGAACTATAAGTTGGAGGCTGTTGTTGAAAGTCCGAAGAACTGCCCATGAATAATGCGGGTTAACGGCCGCTTTCTAATCGTGATAAGTTGTCTCTGGAACCCATAACGAGTATGAAATCACCAGCGTGGAGTACCGTATCGGCAACGACCACGGAACTAACCGATTCTTCCCCTTTATCACTTCTATGCTTAACCATTACAACTGAGACACCAAAACGCTTCCTTATATCCAGTTCAGCAATCGTTTTCCCATGAAACCGAGTCGGCACAGGAATCTCTACGACCGAGATGTCGCCCGCCACCGGTACAGCTTCCATTGGCAATGCGGAGGTTAATGTAGAAGCCATGCTTGTTGCCATTTCCCGTTTGAAGATCTCTGAGTTGTAGCTGTTGAACACATCCTCCGGCCAGATGCCTCCTACAATTCGGCCATTGTCAACGACTGGCACCACAAAACTGTGACTGCCCAATCGTTTCATCACGTCAGCCAAATTGTCACTAGGGCGGAAAACGGGGAAGCCGCTTTCAATCATCAGGTCCTGTGCAATTACCAGGTGTTTTAGCGATTGCGGATCAGCCAGGATTTGCCGCATTTCATCAAGCGTGATCAGACCACGCAAATGATGATCTCTGTCAACCACAAAAACGGAGTTGCTGGGATGTTTGACGAATTGTGAGACAATCGACATCAACGGGGTGTCAGCAGAGACAGTGACTATGTCCCGACGCATGACGCGTTCGACCTTCAGCTCCCGCAACACATTGAGGGATTGCCCCTTGTGAATATCAATTCCGCGCCGCAATAGCTTGAGGGTATAAATTGAGCCCTTTTTCAACCGGGTAGCCAGAAGCGTAGCAAGGATACAACTGATCATCAGCGGCAGGATGATCTTGTATTCGCTTGTCAGCTCGAAGACAATCAGGATAGCAGTGATTGGGGCATGGGTGCTGGCCCCCACCACTGCAGCCATCCCCACCAGGGCATA
>CAZYRH010000078.1:6036-11480 GCA_964650395.1 uncultured Ignavibacteriales bacterium | reverse complement strand
GACCCAACCTACGTGACCACGGGTGAATGTGAGAGGAATCAAGAGAGTTCTTTTATGACTGAAAAACTATTGATATACGAAAAATCGGTTTCCGGCAGGAAAGGATACACCCTGCCGGATATCCAAAAGACTGAAGAGGAGATTCTTGCCTCTATTCCAGAAAAGTTCCGTCGGTCATCGGACACCAGACTTCCTGAAGTAACCGAAGGTGAGGCCATGCGCCACTTCATCGGACTGTCGGTCAAGAACCACCATATTGACAAGGGATTCTACCCGTTGGGGTCTTGTACCATGAAATATAACCCGAAATTAAATGAGGCGGCGGCGGCTTTTCCAACTTTTCGCCGCCACCACCCCCTCGCTCCCGGCAGTTCGGCATCCGGTATCTTGCACTTGATGTGGCACCTCTCACAATTCCTGGGTGAAATCTCAGGCTTCCCCAGCGTCACGCTGCAACCGGCGGCCGGAGCCCACGGCGAGTTTGCAGGCCTGTTGATTATCCGGGCCTATCATCTGACCCACGGTAAGAGGCGGACAAAGATTATCATACCGGACTCCGCACATGGAACAAATCCAGCCTCCATTGCCTCCGCCGGGTTTACCCCTGTCCAGATTCAGTCAAATGAGCATGGCATAATCTCCCCCGATACGGTAGCGGCGGTTATGGATGAAAATGTGGCAGGGATGATGATGACCAACCCGAACACGCTGGGGCTTTTCGAGACCCACATTAAGGAAATTGCCGACATTGTTCATTCCGGGGGCGGCTTGATGTACCTTGACGGTGCTAACTTGAATGCCCATATGGGAATTTTCCGTCCCGGGGATGTTGGTTTTGACGCTATGCATTTCAATCTGCATAAGACCTTCTCGACACCTCACGGCGGTGGTGGTCCCGGCGGTGGCGCCATTGGGGTGACAGCCAAGCTGGATAAGTTCCTCCCCCTGCCGGTTCTGGAAAGAGGCTCTCAAGGTAAACTCTATTTTAATTACAATCGTCCCCACTCGATTGGTCGGCTGCACAGCTTTTACGGTAACTTTGCCAACTTCATCCGTGCCTATGCGTATATCAAGACTCTGGGAGGGGCTGGGCTCAAACGAGCCTCTGAAAATGCAGTTCTGAACGCCAATTACCTGAAGGAGTTGTTGCGAGAAGACTATGAACTCCCGTATGACAGTCACTGTATGCATGAATTTGTCATCTCCGGCAATCGCCAGAAGAAGCTGGGAGTGAAGACCCTCGATATCTCTAAGCGTCTTCTGGACTTTGGCGTGCACCCACCCACATATTATTTTCCACTCATTGTTCCGGAAGCAATGATGATCGAACCGACCGAAACGGAAAGTAAAGAAACTCTTGACTACTTTTCCTCGGTGATGAAGCAGATTGCCCTCGAGGCTGAAAAAGAGCCGGAAACGGTAACTTCGGCTCCGCACCTCACGCCGGTGCGTCGCCTCGACGAGGTTAGCGCAGCGCGGAATCTGGATATCTGCTGCCAAGACTAAAGAATTGTCCTTGCGATTCTCAGCCGATGCCTTTTTTTAGTGCATCGGCTTTTGTATATGATACGCTTGGAAAATGTTACATACCGCTACCGCGAGGACAGTGAACCGGTAATACGAAATCTTAACCTTAGCGTACAAACCGGCGAGTCGCTGTGCATAATGGGCGCCAACGGCTCCGGCAAATCAACCCTAGCCAAGATCATAGCTGGACTGATTGAGGTCAAACAGGGGCACGTAATTATTGAGGGTGGCGACATCTCTCCAACGCCAGTGGGGATACTCTTCCAAAACCCAGACAACCAGATAGTGGCTGTCACAGTGGATAAAGAGATAGCTTTTGCCCTGGAAAACCTAGGCGTCCCCATTCCGGAAATGGAAGTACTCATTACCGAGACACTGGAAAGGTTTTCAATCGCTCACTTGCGGCGCCGCCTGACAACCGAACTTTCCGGTGGGGAAAAGCAGCGGGTGGCACTGGCGGCGGTAATGGTGTGCCAACCGCAGATTCTGGTCCTTGATGAACCCGACTCTTTCCTCGATGAAAGTGGTAAAACCACGCTTAAAGAAGTGCTGGCTAAACTGCGACAGGACAACCCATTGATGGTGCAGGTTCACATTACCCAATATCCTAACACAGCACTGTTGTACCCGAGGCTGGTTGTCCTCGACAGAGGGGTAGTAGTTGCCGATAGTACACCTCATGAGATTTATAAGGACCGGGAGTTCTGTATCAAAACCGGTCTTGGATTTTCATTGCAAGGTCAACGCCGGCTTGCCATTCCGGAGTATGTGAAGGAAAAGACAGAAATCGCTTCCAATACCTTGGAACTGGTACGGGTGAAAAACGTCTGTTTTGAATATTCCGACAGTCGCCACGTTCTTAAAAACATCAGCTTCAACCTCTGCCAAAGAGAAATAATCGGTCTGGTAGGACCTTCAGGCTCAGGCAAGAGCACTGTCGGTTTAGTGTTGTGTGGCCTTTTGAAACCAAGTTCCGGCTCTATCGAGTACCTGGACAACAATCAGCAGCCGGTACCATTTGACCGACTTGTCGGTCAAGTTTCGACTATTTTTCAGCAACCAGAGCGGCAGTTTTTCTTGCCCACATGTTCAAAAGAGATAGCGTTTGGTCCAAATAATTTAGGTCACTTGTTGAACGAAAAGGCGATCGACTCGTGGTTTGCTATGGTAGGACTGGAGCCGAAAATCTTCGCTCAGAAGGACCCTTTTACCCTCTCAGGAGGGGAAAAGCGGAGGCTGGCCTTTGCGGCCGTACTATCAATGTCACCCCGATTTATCGTATTTGACGAGCCGACCTGCGGGCTGGATCAAGAGGGTGTAGGGCGCTTTATTCTGCTGGCGCAAGCATTGAAAGAGCGCGGGGTGGGAATGGTCATTATCACCCATGACGGTAGCGTCATTCAGACTCTGGCTGACAGGATTATACACCTGAGAAGGGATTCAAGTCACTTCGAGTTATCCAAGACAGAGTTTTTCCAAGATGATCGCTGGGTTGGTGTTGTGTCGGCACCTCCCGAAGCAGATATTTGTAATAAATAGTCTTGACTCATGGTTCTAATATGTTATAATTTAATTTAAGAAATGCTACAGAGTGATAGAGCGGCTGTTAGTACGTATATAAACAAGACAGCCACTGAATAATAATGAGAGTGGCTACGCCACCCTTTTAAGGTGATCCCGTGAGGTCACTAAAGGCTGACAATGTCTGGATTATTTAAGCCACGATATTTCAACTTCCTCGTTACAAGTTCAATCTTTCTCAATAAAACGATAGGAGGGGTCCGTTGGTTGGTCAACTAGATGTCATCCTCGATGAGAAGAAAATAAGCCGGGTGCTTAAACGAATCGCCCATGAGATTCTGGAGCACAATTCCGGTGCTGAAACTGTTGTCATTATCGGTATTCTAACCCGCGGCGCATACCTGGCGCAAAGAATTGCCCGGATTATCGAAAATCTGGAAGGAATCAAGGTGCCGGTTGGTCTGATGGATATCGGATTGTATCGCGACGATGTCCACTCCAAGCTTGACCAGCCGATTGTCCAAAGAACTGATATACTTTTTCCGATCGTTGACCAAAATGTCATCCTGGTTGACGATGTGCTGTTTACCGGCCGCACCATTCGAGCAGCGCTGGACCAGATCATTGACTTCGGTCGACCGCGAACAATACAACTGGCGGTGCTTGTCGACCGCGGACACCGTGAACTGCCCATTAAAGCTGATTATGTAGGGGTCAATATTCCCACAGCAAAGACAGACCAGGTAGTATTGGAGGTTCTGGAGAAGGAAGGAACCGATCGGGTGTGTGTCGTCCGAAACGGGAAATCCGACGCGAACAAGGGATCACACTCAAAAACTGACAACAAGAAGCGCACGGGGAGGAAAATATGAGTCGCCTAAGCTCTCGCCATTTGCTGGGATTGGAGGGAGTATCAAAAAAAGACATCACCCTCATCCTGGATACTGCCGAAACCTTTCGGGAGGTGCTCGACCGAACCATCAAGAAGCTGGCGACTCTCCGAGGGATAACCGTCTTGAATATGTTTTACGAGCTGTCAACCCGCACGCGCATTTCCTTTGAGCTTGCTGAGAAAAGACTGTCAGCCGACATCGTCAATTTTACCGCTTCTGACTCCTCGGTTCAGAAAGGAGAGTCGTTGCGTGATACCGCCCAGAATATAGAAGCTATGAAAATAGACATGGTCGTGGTGCGCCACAGTTCTCCCGGCGCCCCGTATTTTTTGACCCGATGCATAGATGCCAACATCATCAATGCCGGAGACGGCGCCCATGAACACCCCACTCAGGCACTGCTGGATATATACACTACCCGCAAAAAATATGGTCACCTTGACGGCCTGAGGGTCGTTTTGGTCGGTGACGTCAAGCACTCTCGAGTTATCCGGTCTAATATCTGGGGACTGAAGACGATGGGTGCCTCGGTGGCGGTATGCGGCCCGGCTACGCTGCTGCCATGCGAGATGGAGCGGTTCGGATGTGATATCTATACCAATCTTGATGAAGCGCTTGACGGCGCTGATGTCGTTAACGTCATGCGCATCCAGCTTGAGAGGCAAGAAGCAGGGTTGTTCCCATCGCAGCGTGAATATACCAATTTGTTCGGCATTAACCGTGAACGCTTAAAGCGCCTGAATAAAAATTACACCATCATGCACCCCGGCCCGATAAACCGTGGGGTGGAAATAACCAGTGAGGTGGCCGATAGCAACAGATCGGTCATTTTGGACCAGGTCACCAACGGCCAGGCGGTGCGCATGGCGGTGTTGTACTTACTCCATGGACGAGATGAGCAGGAAGGTGAATAGTGGATAATAGCCAATATGATCTGATAATCAAAGGCGGACTCGTCATCGATCCTGCCTTAGGCTTTGGGGCCAACGCCAGTGTTTTTATTAAAGACGGAGTTATTGTCGAAATTTCGGGGGGTTCGCCGGCTGTGCAGAAGCGGATAAAAGCCCTTGATGAAAGCCGGGTTATTGATGCCGAAGGCAAAATAGTTGTTCCCGGCTTGATCGACATGCACGTGCATCTTCGTGAACCGGGCCATGAAAATAAGGAAACTGTTGAGTCCGGCTGTCGGGCCGCCGCCGCCGGAGGCTTTACGGCGGTATGCTGCATGCCCAACACTGTGCCCCGGATTGACAATCAAGAAACGGTCAAATTTGTCCAGGACCGGGCCAAGAACGCCGACACCCACGTGTATGTCGTCGGCGCTATCACGAAGAATATCGAAGGGAAAGAACTTTCCGAGATCGGTGACCTGGTCAAAATGGGGGCGGTAGCAATTACTGATGACGGCAATTATGTCCAGAATCCGGAAATCATGCGGCGCGCTCTTGAATATGCCAAGATGTTTGACATCCCGGTGATGCAGCATGCTGAAGACCAATTCCT
>CAZYRH010000078.1:0-5936 GCA_964650395.1 uncultured Ignavibacteriales bacterium | reverse complement strand
GCAAACAGTTCAACACCAACCTGCGCATAAATCCGCCGTTGAGGTCCTCCCATGACCGAGAGGCTGTAATTGAAGGGTTAGTGGACGGCACCATAGACTGCATCGCCTCCGACCATGCTCCTCATTCTGAGGAAGAGAAAGATTGTGAATTTGAAAAAGCGCCACCCGGCACGATCGGTCTGGAGACAACCCTGGGCCTGATCAAAACGTTCATCGTTGACAAGGGATACCTGAGCTGGGCCGATGCCATCAAGAAGATGACGGTCAACCCAGCCCGGATATTGAAGCTTCCCGGCGGCTCGTTAGCGATAGGTTCACCCGCCGACATTACAATTATCGACCCCGACAAAGAATGGACAGTGAGGGCGGACAAATTCCGTTCTCGCTCGAAGAACTCAGCCTTCATCGGCTTCAAACTCTCTGGACAGGTGTACAGGACCATCCTCGGCGGGCGGGTGGTGTTTGAACAGGGACAAACCAACCCAACATAGATAAGTGCGAAAACACACATAAAATCAGCCTTTTCCGCTTGACTTCGTATGTAGCGAAGATTATATTCTTTAACAGGTTGAGTAGGTATAAACAATAACCTGAGATTAGTGTAGGGTTACCGGGAATGGACGATTTAGGTAGTTTTCAAGCCTATTTTGATCAACAGAGGAACGTATTCAAACATAACAGCCCGCCGTTGGAAAAGCGGCGGGCTTTCTTTAGAAGAAACCACATGATAATCTTTAGACGTTTTTTGGAGGTAACATGAAAAAGCTGCTAACGCTTCTGGCAGTTTTGGGGCTGATCGTATCAGCCAGCGCGTACGCTCAGGGCAACAACCTGGGCCTGCTGGTCCAGAACGCATCCAGCCTCGACGTCGAGGAGCAGGCCGCGTACGACTTCGCGACGTCGCGCGGCTTCAACATCGGGATCATCGATCCCGCAATGATAACATCCACCCCGTCGATCCTTGACGACTACGATGGATACTGGGCGGCAAACAACTCCACGCCGTCCGGCTTTGACCAGGCAACGGTCTCAAGTGCGTTGCAGGCACAGCTCGATGGGGGAAAGAGACTGTTTGCGACACGTTATGGCCGCTACCTGTTTCAGTACGTCGGCCTGGGGACCGTACACATTGGGTCAAGCTGGTATCCAGATGTCAGTGACCATCAGTACTGGGTTGACAAAGTAGCGGACCACGCAATCTTTGAGAGTATGACGCCCTGGTTGCCGCCGAGTGGTCCACCGGATGACGAGTCGCAGTTATTATGGTATATCACTCCCGGCTACTGCCCTGGCGATCCGTATGTCTCATGGTCGGTCACGCCCACGGTACTGTCGTACGCCCATATCTGGGCTACCTATGGCTGGTGCGGCCAGTCTCCTAACGCCGCATTGCAGGAACAGTATGGCATCACTGGATCATGTCAGCGTGGCGTATATCATAGTTCTTTTGCGGAGGTGGCGCTCGGTGATGGATCAGTGTTACACGGCCCTCCATGTCTTTCCGGCTCCGACCACTGGCATTACGGGGCGGCCGGATTCCAGTTGCTTGATGGCATTCTGACCTATGTCTGCTCCGGCGGCGGGCAGCCACCGCCACCAGATGGGCTTGTGGCCTATTGGGCGTTGGACGAAGAATCAGGAGACAACGTTGCTGATCAATCCGGTCATGGCCTGGACGGAACGGCCTCTGGCGCCACAATCATAGATGGAGTCAGGGGCAAGGCGCGCAGCTTTGACGGCAACGACTTCATTGAAGTGCCGGATAACGATCTGCTTGACATCACAGATGAAATCACCATCATGCTTTGGATCAAGTCCGATCCGATTACAAGCCAGGGATTTTTGATCAGTAAGCGAGTCCACGATGGTGAGATGAATTACTCCCTCGTACTTGGTCAGACTGTCTCCGGTGAAAACTCTATCCGTTTTGAATATGGATATGGCCTGCACAAAGGCATCGGCTACGATATTGTCGCGGACGTACGCGACGGCGAGTGGCATCATGTGGCCTTTTCGCTAATCTTCGGTGATCCTTCATCGGCAAAGTGTATTATTGACGGCAATCCTGTCGCCGGCTACTGGCGATACGGTGATGGTACTTTGGGGGGAGGAACTGAAATTCCAAACACGAATTCTTATAACCTACAGATGGGCCGCCAATTGTCTACATCACCGGGATACCTCAAAGGGGGCCTGGATCAGGTCAGGATTTATAACCGAGCTTTGACGGAATCTGAGGTTATAGAGGTTTATAATAGTGAGCGAGGCGGATCACTTCAGCCTGACATTTACATAGCCGATGATGACATGAGCCATGATTTTGGCGAGGTCCCAGTTGGCTCATCTGAGCAATGGACATTCTTTATAAGCAATATAGGCGATGCTGATTTAATAATAAGCGATTTAAGTATAACTGGAGCTGGCGCTAATGCATATACATTATCGATTTCCACGCCCCATACGGTATCAATCGGTAGCTCACAATCTGTTGCAGTTACATTTACACCGATTATCGCCAATGCAGACTATCCCGCGGAGTTAAATATTACAAGTAATGATCCCGAGGAAACCGATATCTCTATTGGATTAAATGGTCAGGGCAAAACCCTTGCCATTAAAGGCAGCATTGTAGACTTCAATACTGGTAGTGGTATCGAAGGTGTAACTGTATACTGCGCTGATGGGGGGACCGGTCATACTGGAGGGCCTGGACAATACGTGATTTCCAACAATGCTGGTGAATTCGTATTCACCAACCTATATTCTGGTTCATATGATGTATGGCCCTTAGATTATGGCTATACTTTTCAACCTCCATTATTAAACATCAGTTTGGCAATTGGCGATGTTGAAATTGCAACTTTCCAAGGAATATTTACTCAAAACCAATCCGAAGAACTTCTTAAGAACAATTGGAATGCGTATAAACACGATCAAGTGGATCTGATTGATAATGGCAGAGTAAAGAGTGGCGGAGGTCCATGTCTTGAATTTCCGTGCCTATTAGAATGGGAGGATTGGACCGTATCGGAAGCTCAATCTTATTTGCAGCTTCAATCACTATGGATGAATGATCAACCCACATTTGATACAGCCTGGGAATGGACAAGGCTGAATCTCCAACAAAGAAGTAGTGATTTCCTTTTCTCATGGTTATGGCATAAAAACGAAGGTGTTGTGGGAGAAGGGTCAGCGACAGATGCAGATATTGATATAGCCCTATCTTTGGCTCTTGCATCTATGAAACAGGATTGGGTAAATACATCCTATTATAGAGAGCGCGCGATAGAGATCATTCGGGATATTATGGACTTTAATGTATCTAACAAAAGGATTGAGGTTCCGGGAATATATACGCATGACGGTACACTCGAACCCATCTGGATACTCACAATCGGAAATGAAGGCGGGCAATATTGGGATCAAGCGACTGGCGAACTTATAAGCGTTACTTTTGATCCATCGTATTTTTCTCCTCACGCCTATAAAATATTCGCTGAATTCGAAACTGATAGCGCCAGAAAGGAACGCTGGCATGAATTGGTATGCGATTCCTACAGGCTATTGTCATATCTCACAAGGGTGCCATTACCGAAACCCGACTATACTACTCCGCCAGGATACGGAGTTCTGCCTCCTTACTGGATAAGCCTAAAAAGACACGAAAATGAAAATATATTTCATATAACAGATAATGCAAACCGCTTCGGATCTCTTTATGAATTTGATTCATTTCGCACTTTTTGGAGAATATCGCTTGATGCAGTATGGAATAATGACCGTAATGCTATGACATATTTAGAGAAAACCCCATTTCTTATGGCGAAGTGGATTGAAGGGAATTTTAAGTCCGTGTATACTCATGACGGCGAATATTACTTGCCTAATCTGAACGAATGGGGTCCAATCTTAGATTTAGTAGGCAATAATTATTTTGATTCATATTTTTCAATTTCGCCAATGTGCCAATTTATTATGACTGGTCGACAGCCTTTTGCTGACGATATTTTCCTAAACAAAATCGTAAATGCCTTAGAAGGAGACCCAGAATCAATCTTCGGTAAGTATTATCGAGGGAATTGGATACGATTTGGGGCAATGTTCTATCTCGATATCTCCAGCAACAATCCATTCAACTCTATAGATCTTTATGATCAATGCGGCAACTGCAATCAAGACGTAATTGAGATTCTTGCTCAATGTCCTGTTGATTTGAAGATTATTATTCCTAACGGTACAGAATTGACGAAAAATATCGGATCTTCAGAATACGGAGATTATCAAGAAATCGTTTTCAACGAAAATGGATCGCGGGTAGATTACATTACCTTAACACATCCAAGTATTGGCCCGTACAAGATTATTGTATCTTGTGAGCAACAAGTTGATGAGAATATCCACTTTAATCTTTATGTAAGAATGAATCAAGATATTTTCATATTGACTGAAAATGAGACTATTCCACTCAGTGGCAATATAGAATATATTTTTAACCCTCTTCCATTTTCTTTTCTAACAGGATTCGTATTAGATTCCGAAAAAAAGGGTCTTTGTGGAATAAGTCTCGACATCTATGATTCCACCGGCGCACTCTGGCAATCGCTCGTGACGGATGACTCTGGCTACTACCACATCGATAGTATCCCCAATGGTGATTATACGGCAACGGTGGTAACACCCTTAGGCTATCAGGCGGACGAAGAGACAAAAGAGTTTACTGTCAATCATGTCCCGGTAACGGTAGATTTTAACCTGACCGAGCTGGAGATTACGGCGCAACAGCGTTCCCGCGCATATTGGGCGCATCACTTGCATAAAGCCCTGCAAAACAAGCCGCAGGATTACACCCGCGCGCAATTTGCGCAGTTCACAGGCTTGATTAACGTCCATTTCAACCAGAATCAGCTCAACCCGGTTGACTTCTACTCCGTACCACAGCCGGCGGACCAGGCGGACAGCCTTGCAGTGCTCAAGAAACTCCTGCATATGCAGAATACTGGAGAAAACGAGCCACTTCTCAAGCGACTGGCCAAGGCGCAATTGATGGCATTGATACTGAATGTAGTCTCCGGCAAAGTACACCAGACACACGAAATCTCTGCAGATGGCCGCACTGTCAGCCAGCTTATCACTTACTGCGACATGCTCGTCAACGACGAGATCGATCCACCTGATAACAACGGGTGCCCCGGACATGGCAGCCCCTGGTTCAGGTATATCTACGCGAGTTTCATGCTCGTGAAAGCAAACCTTGGCCTCACCGTACCTGCCGGTATGATCCCGGAGAACGTCATTCAGATTGCCTACAAGCAACACAACGAGGAAAACCTCCCAACTGAATTCGCACTCCACCAGAACTACCCCAACCCCTTCAACCCGACTACGGAAATCAGTTTCTCCTTACCTGCAGCCACGCACGTGAAATTGGAAATCTTCAACATCATGGGCCAAAAAGTGGCCACACTGGTTGATGACCAACTTGAAGCTGGCATGCATATTGTTCAATGGGACGGCAGCGAGGCTGCCAGCGGTGTCTACCTGTATCGCCTGCAGGCCGACGACTTTGTCGATACTAAGAAGATGATGCTCTTGAAGTAGTGTACAGACAGGGCAGATGTGGACATCTGCCGCTCACAAATCGTAGGTCAGGAGGCTTGTCCTCCTGACGCTAAAGCGAAGGAAGAAACAAAGATCGTCAGGACCACGAGGAGGCTGTGCCATAAGTCCACCGTCATCGCGAGCGACCGGAGGGAGCGTGGCGATCTCAATTGTGCATCCGTATTGGCAACAAGAGATTGCCACGTCGCTTCGCTCCTCGCAATGACAAATTCGGGAGCTTGTGCAATCAAAGATCATTCTTTTGTCACACCCTCACGAGGGTCTGATCTTGCCCCAATAAAGTGGACACTGAACGAAGGTCGTAGTAGATTGATCTT
>CAZYRH010000077.1:0-11765 GCA_964650395.1 uncultured Ignavibacteriales bacterium | reverse complement strand
CAGTCTCTTGATGGAGGAAGGTAAAATAGCTATGGATAAATGTCCCAAATGTGGAAGCAAGGCCATCGACAGCGGCAAACTGATGAGCGCGGGAGGAGTCGGATATAAGTCTGATAAGCAAAGGGTTCTTTTTGTTAAGACAAACTGTAAAGCTTATGCCTGTTTTGATTGCGGGTATGTTGAATCGTACGTCGATCTCAAATATATGAGTAAATTTAAGAAATAGGGGCAGGAAGGTTTCCTACCCCCAAAATGCAGAAATAATAGGCAATCCGTTTACAAGACAAATCCCAACTAAAAGACACCCCACGGATAATGAGACCTGTATACACAGTGGTCACCAGAGGAAGGAGACGAAGAAAGAGTGATAGTAAATTCCAATGGCTCGTCATCCGGATCCCTGTACGGTTCAACAACTTTTACAGAGTATTCCCCCGGGGCCAGTCCTGTTATCTCGTAACCCAAATCAAAAAGACAGAGGCAATAACATCCGCCAGTATAAAGATATTCTATCTCTTCAATCGTAATAACATTGCCCTCAACGCTTATAACGGCTGCCAGCTCGTCCGGACAGCAGTTGAATCCTGCATTTATGTGGTTGATCGAAAGAACGTCTTGCCCATCGTACTGGTATTCTATGCAGTCTTGGTCAGGAGGTGTGCTATCTGGAGGAGTTACTCTCTGGAATGTTTTACATACACCGAAATCAACCGTAGCAGTCTCGTAATAACCCCAGGGATAGTTATCCCTATCTACGCAGTAGCTGCCCGAAGAAGGTGAAGAAGAAAGAATAACTGTGAATTCAAGTATTTCATCACTTGGGTACAGATACAATTCGTCTACACTTATTGTATACTCTCCAGGCGGCAAATTGACAATCTCAAGGTCCAAATCATAAAGGCAGAGGCAAGGACATGGCATAAGAGTATCAAAAAACTCGCTTTCGTCTATCGTGATAAGGTTGTTCTCTATGGTTATCTCAGCTTCGATAGCAACGGGACAGCAATTAAAGGCGGCGTTTACGTGCTTGAGTGTAAGTACGCTGGCCCCGTCGTACTCATATTCTATACAATCTACAGTTGGCGGTGTACCATCACCTTCTTTTTGAAACGTTTTGCATCCAGTGTAGTCAACAAGAGTTCCTGTTGGAGCACTACAAGGCGCCGGGCCACCGCGGAAAAGGTAGCTAACCAGGTATGTCAAATCGGCGACATTAACCTGCCCATCGTCGTCACAATCGCCCGCTAACAACGGAACTGGTTCTGGGCCTCCGGTGAAGAGGTAGGCAACCAGATAGGTTACATCGGCAACATTGATTTGGCCACTCCCATCGGCATCCCCACACAAATATTGGGATTGAGCGGGTAACGCTAATGAGAGCATAAAGACAAAGAAAAGTGAAACTTTTAATAAGTTGAGATGTTGTAACATTTATTCCCTCCTTGCTTATTTAACCCTAGGCATACTTACACCTATAAAATAGCAAAAAAAAGTTAGCTTTGTCAAGGAAAATTTAATCAAAACGCGGGCAGCCAAATCTACACCCTCACAGATATGCCATACGACTATTTCTGCCAAGCCGGAGACTCTTACTTGAGTAAAAGAGCCTTAAATCAAGCAGCTCACGCTTATGAATACGCTATCAAACGCGGTCTTGACAGCGTATATGTCAATTTCCAAAAGATTGTCAGATCAAGTCTACCGCAGACTGTCAAAGAAGTACCTCAATCTGGCCATTGCCTATAACCGGCAAAACGAGAAAAAACTCAGACTCATGTATGAAAAGTATTTTACCACAGCTCGGATTCTTCCCTGACAGACAAAGCGACCACGCCCTGTAATCCTGAGGTTTGTCAGCGAATTACTGCGCTTTGGCAGTTTCTTACAACAGGCAAGGTGCCATTCATATGAACGTATCGGCCACCCCGCCTGAGGCGGGGTGGCTGTGTTTATCGCAATGGCTCGAAGAGTCCTTGGTATATACCTCAATGACTACAGTCTGAACAATCACAGCGACATGGTGGCGGGCCACCACGGAATAGGTAGTCCACCTCGTATGTCAGGTCTGCTACATTGAGAGCACCACTGCAATCATCGTCAGCTTCCTCGAAACAAGGAGGCGGTGGACCACCCAAGAAAAGGTAGTCAACCTTGTAAGTCAGGTCAGCGATGTTGAGCTGACCATCGTAGTTCCAGTCACCGCGAATTCCGTCAGTGTTGCAGCAGCCAGGTGAAGGATTGATATGGTCTTCATACCATTGAATCTGCTCGTCGACCTCAGCTAAGAAGTCAGCTAAGGTTCCGTCGTAATGGCTGACAATGCTGATATAGTATACAAAGGTATCAGCCACTGTGATGGTTAGACCGGTATCAAAGGTCATCACCGTGTGCAAGTCAACGAATTCCGAATCGGGGTTTGTGGAACAGTAGAGCTCGTAGCCGCTGTTGTCCATCTGAGAATACAGCTCTGTTGGAACAAAGCCACTATTTGGAAAAACGTACGTAGCGTTGTCGGCAGTATAAGCGCCGTGTTGCGAGGTATTATACACGCTGCCGTTCTTGTACGATTCGAGGAAATCAATGCCACCCCATCGGTGATCATTATGACATTCCGGAGGCGGCAAGAAATCGGTCTCAATACCCTGTTGATAAATCAAATTACGGGGGAAGTTGAAGCCGGAGCTGTTGTCGTCGTTATTATCAGAGGGAATATCCCAGTCAATTGCCTCACCGATACGCACGCCGGTCACAGTCTCGTTAGTGTAAGGATAGTTGACGTAGACCTTGATGCACTCGATCACGAAACTGCAGCTATCAACCGGCGCCTTGGGAGCATACCAGACTTTCTCAATGGCCAGCAGCGAGTCATGGGTCACGAACTTGCCGGACTCGAAGACCTCATATTCACCCATGTCGGTTGTCGGCGTATGGTCACCATCAGGGACAAACCCTTCGTCATCTACATAGGTGGTGTTGAAGATAGAGTAGTTGACGAGAGTATCACCATCCTTTGGGTAGCCAACAACAGGAGAGCCGTCATACAAATAGACATCTACGCCCGGACCGGGACAAACGTCCCCTCCTATGTCGGTATAGTCCATATTGACGCCGCCTTTGCCGTTATTACCGAAGTTGCCGTTATTGGCCACCGTCAGCTTGGTGCACGTGGTGCTGATGGTATCCCATATCGGCTCAATCAGTGTATCTGTCACCCAATGATCAATTGGGATAAAACAAGGTGAGGTTGGAAAATTCCCATCGAATCTCAAGCGTCCCTTCAGATGAACAATAGTGCTCGGGTTATTTACGATCCCGCCGGTGTTAATATGAACAGTTCCCGTTTCAGTATTGTTAACGCCGCACGGGATAGTGCCGCTAAAGCCGCTGGTAGTCAGCCAGCCGGGCGGGCCGGTGTCCTCTTCTGTTGTTAAGGTATAGATAAGTGTCGCATTACCAATGTTTGTAAGGGTGAGCGCCGTATCGTGCTGGACGCCGTGCTTCGACCAGGATGGAAAATCAATGTAGAGAGGTCCCGGGATGAGGTATGGATTGGGGATCGGCTCGACGCACGGGATGCGGAACCATTTCACGTCGGCCATTACAGCATAACCCTCATTCTGCAAAGCACAGCCGGCGCTGTGGTCATTGATGTACTGAACGTCAAGGTAGTAGTTCATTGGGTCGGTACTGCCTACTGGGACAAGTATGTTACCAGGGAAAGTACCGAAATAGTCCGTCCCAAACTTGACCATCGACGGATAGACCTCTGATGGACAAGGACCGTAAACACCCCCCACCGAGTCACAGTACTGATTGTCGCTGTTGATGGTGCGGGTGTTAGTCAGGTTACGAGCCGCATCCCAGGTCAAACCATAGTCATCAGAAATGGTCAGGTACAATTCACCATTAGCCGCGCCCGTCGGATAGCTGGGGTTGGAGGGGGCCGCACAGTCGTCAAAGATGCCGGCCGGAATGTCGTTATACTGTACAAATATGACGTACAGCTTGCCGTCACATTCGGACACAGTCATTTTGGCAGCGTTCAAGTTCCAGGCGCCGCCGTCACAGGTGATCTGCTCCCAGTTGTAGTCGTAGACGGTACGGATGAACGGATTGTCCTCAGAATAGTGGAAAAGACGGCCTCCTCGGAATCTGCACGGGTCGGGATCACCAGCCACCCACTTACGAGTGTTCCACACCACATGCATGTCATTTTTACTGTCGATCAAAACAGACAGGTCGGTATACGGACGAAAGCCATCTTCGCCATAGACGTTTTTAGTGACGTTCACCCGCGGCTGCCAGGTGAGACCGCCATTGAGTGAAATCTGATAGTAGACATCGTTATCGCATTCAGGAAATCGCACGAACCCGGTGGAGGAACAGGTGTCGCATTCGCCGGGTACGTTAGCAATCCAGGCCAAAGCAACCTTGCCCTCATCGGTACAATCGCAGTCATGAGCAAAGACATACACCGTGTCGACGCAATACTCTGCGGTCCAACTGCAGGGTGGTTGCTCTGGGCTTACGGTGTGGAAGTACATCAGAGCTTGAGGTTGATTGGACCCTGCCGCCGGGAACGGCGCCGGGTAGTCAGTGGAGTGGTTGTTCTCCTTAGCAAATACGTGCAAGATAGTATCAACGCCTTCCTGCCAGCAGGCTGCCGGCCAAATGAAGCCGTCTTCACCTGGATTATACTCATATTCGCACCAATCACCGAGCCCATCAGGAACCCGGCAGGTGGCGGCGAAAAAGCAGAAGCCTGGGCCAAAATCCCAGTAGGCCTGGGTCTGATAGACACCACCAATGCCAGGAGCCAGGTTATTGTGATTGACGTCGATAGCTCTATTGTCATGTGTCACATCGATAACTGGAAACCCGGCATATTCTTCATCGGGCTGTATACCGACCTCGCACTCATACATGCCTGCGGCAGAATTCCAGACTTTGTAATAGTCCTTGCGATAGAGAAAGGGGTAGCACTGAGGTGTATACATCCAGGTGAAATGAACCAGCATGGTTTCAGGCATCCCGTGGGTACCCCAGGCGATCATCCGGCGCATGGAACCATTACGCTGGTTATCCCAACAGGTAGTGCCAACTAGAGCCCCCCAAGGCCCCAGAGGTTCCATTGGAATGGCTGAGCCCAAGGCGGCTTTTGACGCGGCTCTTGCCACTCCGAGTTCTGTGCTGCGTTGGCCCGGGAACGCATACTGCAGCGACTTGTTGACTAGGGGTTTGGTCACCCGACTCTCAACGGGTGATTCGGCAGAAAAGGCTGTCATTGCTGTAAAGGCGATTAGTAGTGAGGAGAGAATCAGTAGCGAGAAAACCCTTCTTTTCATCGTTGACTCCTTTCTAAATTCTGAAGAGTTTCCAACTTCCTCTGTTTCGGCTTACTGGTCAGCCAACTTGATTACTCTTTTAGAAACTCAGGATTCCTCATAATATCATAAGATATCCTCCTATGAACTAGTATAATAGACATTTCCTTCCAGTTACCATACCTGATGCCGCCAAACCGTTCACAGCTATTGATGTCAAAAACCGTCAGAAGGTTCTATGATTTCCCTCCGCAAACTTGTTCCCCCCACTACTCAAAGATGCGAATTTACTAATTCTAATCTATTTTAACATGCTCGAAGCAAAAAGTCAAGTTGTTTTTGTGTCCTGACCATATAAGGTACTTGAAGAATATGAGGCATCGCCTTGTACGTGCCAAACTTGCCATTCCTCCTAAAAATGCAGTTGCGCAGGTGTACTTAATGTAATATTATGGACAGGTATAAGGAAATTCATACTTTATTCTTTATTCAAAAAGGAGACATCATGTATAGCAAAACGTATGGAGTCCACTTTCTAATTGTGCTCAGTGCAATGTTCTTTAGCTCCGTCGGGGCCCAAGAACTACCAACAACCGCTGGCCCCACCACCCGGGTAGCCGCTATTAAACCTAACTATTTGCCACCCTCAGAGATTCTGGATTTTCTTGGTGTGCAAGGTACCGGAGGACGAAAAATTTTGCAATGGAGCACTTCTGATGGTAGGCATTCAGTGGAAATCCGACCTAATGATGTCGCTAATCTCCTGATCCTTTCCGGCGAAGTCTCCGATGTCGATTTCGTCGAAAAACTAATCCGGGAAGCTGACATTGCGCCACGTCAAATTGAAATCGAGGTGAAAATCGTTGAGGTCAGTACATCAAAGGCTCGCGACGTTGGTATCGACTGGGAGCAACTTGTAAACAGGTCCCGCACAGGGTTCAGTTGGCGTTACAGTGACGCCTCATCAGAATCTCACTTGGAGAGTAAATCCGATGGAAATGAACAACAGAGCGACCGGAACCAGGAGTCAACTACAGAGACCTCGAACCTCACCGCCAGCCTCTCCCTGTCAGATGTGCTGAGGCTTCTTGATGAATCGGGCGCAGCTACAATCCGCACGGCGCCGCGTATTCTAACACTCAACAATCGCCAGGCAACTATTCTCGATGGCCAGCGTGTGACTTACGTGACAAGGTATTCCAGTTATACCAACCTGTTTGAGACTGATTCCATGGACGCCGGATTGACGGTAAGTGTTCTGCCGTCGCTGGGAGAAAGCGGCTACATCACCTTGGACATCAATGCTGAGTTGACTTCCCTGGATAGGTCAATTTCCGGCAGCCCGGTCAAAGACGGCCAGATGGTGGAAAATACGGTTATTGTCAAAGATGGCGAGTCGGTGCTCTTGGGTGGGCTTACACGAATGGTTGAGGAAAAAAGGCGCAAGCGTTTCCCTCTTCTGGGTCACGTACTGCCGTTTTTGTTCTCTCGTGAGATTACCGCTCGTGATGAGGTGGAGAGCTTTATCGTTTTAACGCCGCGAGTGGTAGATTTTTCCACCGCTTTGGATAAACATACCAAAAGCGTCATCGAAGGGAAGTGATTCGAGGATAAGCTCTGTAAACTCTAGTGTGACTCATTCACTAAGTGGCCGCTGCGACCTGTGCTATGTTATCACGCTGCAGTCATTTGAACGGCTCAGCAACGGATGATTAGCAGCCTCACTGAGTAAATTAAGCTATTTTTCGCTCTCCTTGTCGGACTTGGCTTGTTCGATAATCTTCTGAGCGATTTCGTGAGGGACCTCCTCATAGCAAGAGAAATCTGGGGAGTAGGCACCATGTCTCTATGTCATAGATTCTAGGCATGTGTAAGTACTCGACGTGACGCGAAGCAAGAAGGCGTTTGTCGGGATCGCCGGGGTCCTCCTGCCCGACTTACTAAGTCAAGTCAATCTCAAATCCCCAGTTTAAGGCGCAAGGCATAGTTGCAGTCACGGTCGCGGCCCGGTGAGCTGCTTTTCTCGATACTGTAGATTGCCGCATCAATTGCCAGGACGCCGGCGTTCAGGCCGGCTCCCGCCGAGGGATACCCCTGTGCGAAACCACCACGCAGGGTCAGGATGTGAGCCAGGTTAAACTCGGCACCAAAGTAGAGCTTATTGAAGATGTTCTCACCACGGTGGAAAAAAAAGTCGTTATAATCAGCGGCAAATACAAGACGTCGCGAGAGTTTCAAGGAAGCACCAACATTGAAAATCGTCGGCGGCTTGTCGCCCCCGATGTCGGCGACCAAATCGACTACTCTGACGCCGAGATCGATTCGATTGGGTACTAACTCGTACAGGAAGCCCAAGTCGATCCCGAAACCGGACCTGGACTCCTCAATCAGAGTGTCGAAGGCTGTTTCCAGATCGACATCGGAGGCTGCCAATCTGACCTCTTCGACTTCGTAGCGAGTGATGATTTTCACAGCCGCGCCAGCATACAGATCATTGGGAAGCAGGTTGGACGACAGGGAGTGGGGCAGTTTGATCGCCAAGCCGCCGGTGAATACGTAGTCGCCTATAGCGTGCAGATAAGCTCGCGGTTCAAAAACTCCCTTGTCAGCTTTGAACTCCATGTTGGCGCTGCCGTAGGCACCTAAGGCGAAATGGGGAAAGGTCAGTCCCACCTGTGGGTAAGCACCAATGCCCATCCATTTGTCATCATAAGGGGCAAGACCGTCGAGCAGATTCTGTTGTGCCGCAAGAGTAGTGTCGATGAAGTTGTCGAAAACATCCTGGTTGTCGTTGTAGAAGTTGAACATGTTCAGGATATCTTTGCTAAAGCGCACTTGAATATTAACCAGGTCAAGATGAAAGCCGCTCTTGGCCAGCAACGCCGGGTTGTACATGAGAGCGCCAAAGTCGTTCATGGTAGTGAGGCCGGCACCACCCATACCCAAGGCTCGAACGTCGACGAAGTGCACATTGGGGGGCCTCGCGACAACGATTCCGGCCAACGCCAGCAGGCCCACACAGATCGTTATGAAAAGTCGTCTACAAAACATCACACGATCTCCTCATGATGCGTTCGCACTCTAAAACTCATAGGTGCCGTCGCTGTCCTCGTCGATCCAACCGTCACCGTCGTCATCGAGACCATTGACGATTTCTTCGTCTTTGACGCCATCACCGTCGTTATCAACATCTATCTCAATTTTATAGTATTGAGCCACATTGACAACTTCATTGAGAACAGCTTCCACTTCCTCTGGATCCAGGTCCAGCTCCCCTGACACAATGTCCATGATAATAGCTAGGGAGCTCTGAATGATGACGTCAATACTGTCGATTAGTGTATTAAAAGCTTGTATTACGTCCTCTGGAATCGGAGTAGGAGTGGCCACCTTGCCACCAGCCAGCTTGCCCGCGCCTTGGGCATACTCGATATAGTCATCCAGGTTGGCAATTGTAAAACCCTCGTTCTCGCCAAATTGTAAGTATTTGATATCCAGGTCAAAATCGAGGGAGTTGATAATCCCATCGAGGTTGGTATCCTGGAAAGTCAGAATCCCTTGAATGCCAGTAACCAGACCGAGGTCGAGATCAATGTCCGTGCTGTCGAAACCCCCTGTGGTCTGGTTGTGGTAGATGGGAGAAAGGTCGACATAGACGGTTTTCACCGCCTGAAAAAGCCTACTTGCTTTTTCGTCAGACCAATCATTGCCCGCGAACGGGAGTAGCTCCCCATCGATGAAATCACTCTCAGACATGATTTTGCCGAGGTAAAGAGCATTGAATCCGGAGGCATGGATAGTGGCTTTGGCGTGATAATAGCGCGCATCGGAGTTGTTCGGATTTTCCTCCATCGCTTCGGCGAACTTCTCCACTGCTTTGTAGTATTCACCCTCACGCATGTACCGCTTGCCCTCATCAATCAACGACTCAGGGCTCTCTTTCGATGACCATCCGAAGATGTTGCAGCCGCCAATGGTCAGCACAACCATAAGCAGCGGGATTATATGAGTCAGTTTTAACTTCACGTTCTTTCCCTTTCTATATGCTTTCATACTGTGAATTTGTTGGCTTCAACTGAAGGCCTCTCCCAGGCAATGTCATCGAAGATATATCTCATCAGTTTCCAGCGTTCTAATGTCAGAAACATCCTGCAAAGTAGATACCCCATGCACCCGCCACATTTTAGCAATGCTCCAGACCTCCTGCGTTTAGTATCCTCCTACTCCTTATGCCGTTCCGCCTTGGCTTGCTCGATAATCTTCTGAGCGATTTCGTGAGGTACCTCCTCATAGCAAGAGAAATCCATCGAATAGACACCCTGCCCCTGGGTCATTGAACGCAAATCGACAGAATACTGGTAGAGCTCTGCCTGCGGGATCGCCGCTCGAATCCGCTGCTGTTTACCGATTGGATCCATACCGGCGATTTTGCCTCGTCTGGCCGAAAGATCGCCCATAACATCGCCGGTAAATTCATCGGGGACTATAATCTCTACATTATAAATCGGCTCCAGCAGGACCGGTTTGGCCTCCATGAAGCCCTCCTTGAAAGCCATCAAACCGGCAATCTTGAACGCCATGTCGGAGGAATCGACCTCATGGAATGAGCCATAATACAGCGCCACCTTCACATCAACCACCGGCGCCCCAGCCAGACCGCCGTGCTGCATCTGTTCCACAACCCCCTTTTGGACAGCCGGAATATACTTGTTGGGAATAACTCCGCCCTTGATGGCATCAATGAACTCAAAACCGGCTCCACGCGCATTCGGTTCAATCCTAAGATATACCTCGCCGTACTGACCTCGCCCGCCTGTCTGTTTCTTGTGTCGGTACTTCATTTCTGCTTTACCCCGCACTGTTTCCCGATAGGAGATTTTAGGCTTGACGAGATCGATTTCTACCCCATACCGCTTTTTCAGCTTCTCTGTAATAACCTCTATATGCGTCGATCCCTGCCCATAGAGGACAAGTTGCTTCATAGCCTGGTCGGCTGAAAGGCGGAAGGTGGGGTCTTCCTCGTTAAGTTTGTGCAGACCGATGGTAATTTTTTCTTCATCCCCTTTAGACTTGGGTTTTATGGCTATGTCCATGACCGGACTGGGAAATTCAACAGGGGGAATAGTTACTGATAAGCCGGAATCCGCTAAAGTGTTGCCAGTATGGGTGTCTCTTAGCTTGACCAGTACACCAATATCCCCGGCGGGTATTGAAGATAGATCATCCCGGTTTTTCCCATGGAAGGTGAAAATCTGCGTCAGGCGTTCGACGCTATTGGTCTGTTGGTTCCGCAATTCCATGCCGGGTCTTATTGTCCCGGAACGCGTTATGAGGAACGACACCTCGCCTAAGTGCCCCTCAGACGTTATCTTAAACACATAGCCCAATGGCTTCCCGTTGGCATCACAACTCACTTCGATACTGTCCTCGGTACCGTTCTTCTGAGCTATAATCGGCGGCATTTGGTTGGGAGCCGGAAGGTATTCGACTGCAAAATCAAGAAGCACCTTAACTCCAATGTTCTTCGTTGCGGAGCCAAATAACACGGGATAGACCTTACCGGACGCTATTCCTAAGCGCAGCCCCTTGAGAACATCATCTTCAGTCAAGGCACCTTCCTCCAAAAACTTCTCCAGAAGTTCATCATCAGCTTCAGCCGCAATCTCTACAAGTTTTTCACGCTCAGTTTGAGCAGCATCCTGCTCATCGGGGGGAATATCAATCTCCGTTCTATTATCATCGCTACTGTAGGTGTATGCCTTCATCTTGAGAAGGTCAATCAAACCTTTGAAACTTTCAGCTTCACCGAGGGGTATTTGTACAGCCACTACCCTCCGGCCAAAAGCGTTTTTGATCGATTCCAGAGCCGTTTGCCACTTAGCATTCTCCAGTTCCATTTTGTTGACAAAAAAGAAGCAAGCAGTCGGGAAGGTCGATATAGCATTCCACTGAAGCTGCGTGCCAATTTCCACGCCACTGGAAGCATTTATCACGACCCCAACAGCATCCGCCACTTTGAGACTGGTGAGCAGCTCGCCTACAAAGTCAGTGTGACCTGGACAATCCAGCAAATTGATTTTGGTATTCTGCCACTGGCAAGCCAACAGCTTTGAGGATATTGAGGTCTTTCTGGCAATTTCGCTCTCGGTGTAATCAAGGAGGGAAGTCCCGTCGTCAACACGTCCAATACGGTTGTTTAGTCCTGTACAATAGGCTATTGTGTCGGCAAGGCTTGTTTTGCCGCATCCCCTCTGCCCAGCAAGGCAGATATTACGTATTTTTTCAGTCGCAAAGGCTTTCACCAGACACCATCCAAACGCTTAAAGTTAAAGGTACAAAGGCCAATCTGTCAAAACTATTCCAGGAGCCTTAAACTTAGGGAAACTATCATACCAAAACATCCCCCCATTGTCAATCAGTTTCAACCTCGAAAACAAAATA
>CAZYRH010000076.1:9484-11813 GCA_964650395.1 uncultured Ignavibacteriales bacterium | reverse complement strand
GCTAAAAACCAAAGGATACACCTTCTGCCTTTTACACACTCTTAAAGATATTACCCATGGCAGAAGCAATGGCGATTGAACATAAGCTTCAAATATACCGCATACTACCGGCAACTGCCGCTTATACTTCCTTCGTGGGGCAAAGATGCTTATATCTCCATCCCCAGGCTTATGAAAACAAAGCACCAGGTGTCTGTCAGTTCATCGAGCCTCTTACTGATTGGTTTACCTTGGCCATGACCTGCTCTTGTTTCCGCTCGCAGGAAGATCGGATTGTCTGATTCTGTTGCTGCCTGCAGGCAGGCGGCCATTTTGCGGGCATGCATTGGATCGACCCGGTTGTCTGATTCAGCCGTCTTAAACAGTATTGCCGGGTATTTTGTCCACTTTTTAACGTGGTGGTATGGTGAATAAGCATAGAGGTACTTGAATTGTTCGGGGTTGTCACTACAGCCGTATTCTGGAATCCACAACTGGGCAATGAGGAGCTTTTGATAGCGAATCATATCCAGAAGAGGAACCTCGCAGATGGCCGCTTTGCAGATGTCGGGTCGCTGAGTCACCACCGCACCGATGAGAAGCCCGCCGTTGGAGCCGCCGGCTATAACAAGTTTCTCAGGACTGGTATAGCTTTCTCTGAATAGATACTCAGCGGCGGCTATAAAATCATCGAAGGTATTCTGCTTTTTGTCGAGCATCCCGGCTTGATGCCATTGCTCTCCATATTCACCACCTCCGCGAATATTGGGCAGAGCAAATACCCCACCTTTTTCCAGCCAAAGTGTCAATGATTGCGAAAAATATGGAGTTTCGCTGACATTGAAGCCCCCGTAGCCGGTCAGGTAGGCTGGATTTTGCCCATCAAGCGCAATGTCTTTCTTGTGCACCAGGAACATGGAAATCGGAGTACCATCCTTTGACTTATACCAGACCTGTTTAACCTCAATATTTGAGAGGTCTATAGCTGCCCTCACCTGGTCAAGCTGCTGTAAAGCGTCAGTCTTAAAGTCGTATCTCATAATTGTCCAGGGCTTATTGAAAGAATAGAAGCCGAAAAACAACTCGTGTCCGTCCCATTCGCCTGATAGAGACGAAACGCTTCCCAGCGACGGGGTATTGATTTCACGCCGCAACTTACCGTCCAATGTATAGATTTCCACACGGGAACTGGCATTCTTGAGAGAAGAAACCACAATGTTGCTGTCGGCCACCAGGATTTTGTTAAGTATCTGATCCCGCTGCGGAATAATCTCCGTCCAGGCATTTTCCCCCGGCACGTCGTAGCGGCCCGACAACACTCGATAACGTGGGGCCTCGTAATTGGTTCGAATTAGAAAGCGGTCATTGAGCGGAGTGACAGAAAAGCTTGCTTCCAGGTCTGTTACTATGGGTAGGAACTCATAATTCGGTTGGTTCAGATCTTTGAGATAGACCTCGCTTTTTGACCAACCCCAAAATACAGTGCATACCAGCCAGTGACCGTTAGGCGAGAGCAACACATCCGGCCAGGCAGTCTTGTCAAGCTCCCGACCAAAAATGAGGGCGTCGTTTTTCCAACTGTCGCTTAACTTGTGTAAGTAAACCCAGCGATAGTATTTCTCATCTCCTTTTGGAACTTCTCCGGGCACCGGGTAGCGGGTGTAGTAAAATCCACTGTTGTCCGACAGCCACGCCACCGAGGCGCCCCGTGTAAAGGGAATAGTGTCAGGCAGCATGGCTTTGTCGGATGTTCTTTTAATAAACAGCGTAGAATTCTCTGTCCCCGAAGCTGACACGCCGTAAGCGATCAACGAACCATCAAGTGAGAGAAAGCTCCAGTCCATAGCGACCGTACCGTCTTTGGAAAAAAGATTGGGGTCTATGAGTACCTCCGGTTCACCCTCAAGGCTGTGCCGCATATACAAAACCGAATGGTTTTGTTTGCCTTCACGCTTTTTGAAGAAGTAAAGGTCCCCGCGGACTGACGGAGCGCCAACAAAGCCGATTGAAAGCAGTTCAGCCAGTCGCTTTGCAATCTTCTGGCGGGGTGGGTAATTGTCGACGTACTTCTTGAAGTATTCGTACTGAGCTTTAGTCCATTTCTGGACTTCCTCCGAGGAGCCGTCTTCAAGCCAGCGATATGGGTCTTCAACAAAAACGCCATGCAGCGTATCGACTACCATCTCAACGCGCGTTGGGGGTGGCGATCCCGGTTCACCTCTGCTGATCACAGGGGTAGCAATAATAAGGTAGAGGCAAAGAACGAAGACTATGTGCGACGCAAGTTTACTTGTCATAATTACACGCTCCTTTAGTTTTCAGCAAGTCATTCTGGTGTACCAAATAGTTT
>CAZYRH010000076.1:0-9384 GCA_964650395.1 uncultured Ignavibacteriales bacterium | reverse complement strand
ATAATTACACGCTCCTTTAGTTTTCAGCAAGTCATTCTGGTGTACCAAATAGTTTTCCAGGCGCAACAGTGGCACTCTCGAAGATAACTCATATGGGATTTGATATGCAAGGACTTCACTTGCTTTTGAGCCGTTACCAACGTACGTCCGTTCATTGGGCGCGCTGAGCTGTTAGGATGCCGCGGTCATTTGGGATTATTAAAAAAACAGGCCGGTGTAATTACCGACCTGTCGAGCTTACAAGGGACTATCGTAGACGCTATTTCAAGTGCTTGGAAACGAGCTTGGTCATCTCAAACATAGAGACCTTTGACTTGCCTCCGAAAACCCTTTTCAGTTTATCATCAGCGTTGATCATCCGACGATTGATAGCATCCTGCAACTTGTTCTTCTTGATATAGTCCCAGAGCTTCTTGGTCACTTCCGTACGCGGCATTGGTCTCATGCCAACAACAGCACCCAGCTCATCGGACAAGGTCCAGGGACGCATAAAGGCAGGATTTGGTTTGCGCTTGGAGGTAGTTTTTCTCTTGGGTGCTTTCCTCTTTACCGTGGTTTTCTTGGCTGCGGCCTTCCTCACGGCTGGTTTCCTTCTGGCGACCGTCTTTCTCGTTGTGGTTTTCTTAGCTACTACCGTTCTTTTCTTGGCGGCCACCTTCCTGGTAGTTGTCTTTCTCTTCGCCGTGACCCTCTTGGCCGGCTTTCTCTTCACCGTCGTTTTCTTTCTTGCTACTGCCATCGGGTGCTCCTTTAGCATTGATGTTGTTATTGGGTTACATCAGCCTTTTTTCTCTTGTATACGAACAAGTAACTCTACCTTCCCCGCAGGAGTAATAACTCCTTTTACTACCTAATAAACATAACCTGTTTTTTAGTTTTTTTGCAAGGAAAAAATACAGATAAACAGAAAAAAATTCTCTGTCACGCTTCACCCATGAGCAATGGCAACACCAAGAAAGCCTGCTCATCCTCGGTGCAATTCAATAACCGGAGCCTCAGGTGGGCACCCCAGCCGGAAAGGGAACCAGTGGCCGACTCCTGAGGTGGTGTACAGGTGGCTGCGCTTTACCTGATAATGTCCCCAGAGGTATCGCTCAGGCCAAACAGCCTCAAAAACAGAATGGTTCAATACTCCAATCTGCCCGCCGTGCGTATGACCGGCCAGCGTCAAATCAATATTCACTTCAGAGGCATAGTCGAGCGCCTCGGGGCGATGGCTCATAAGGATAACAAAGTCGCCTCGGTCCACATGGGTCAGCATTTGGTTAATCGTACGTTTGAAGAAGGCGATGTCTATTAGGCCTAAAAGCCTGGGATCGTCAATGCCTCCGACAAGTAAACTGCTTGACCCAACAGCAATTTTAATTCCAGCATTTACAAACAAAGGGATTGGAGAACGGTCAAAAATCCGTCTTACGTCAGCAATGCCGCGAAAATACTCATGATTTCCCAGGCAAGCGAATATGCCCAACGGAGGGCTCAGATTGGAGATCATAGCCAGGGCATCGGGCAAAAGTCGTAAATCGTCAGCTATGTCTCCAGTGACAAGGACCAGGTCAGGGGCAAATTGACTTGCGTCAGCAAGGACTTCGCTCAGGTCGTCAAGGGTTACGTAGTGCCTCAGGTGAAGATCTGATAAGTGGAGGATTTTTAGTCCTTTGAAGTCTGGAGGGAGATTATCAAACAGGATCGGCTTGGTGAACACCTTAACGCCGGTGAAAGCTTTTGTAAACCCGGAGACACCCATGGTCAGAGTCACTACCGGCAAGCCTGCTGCAGCTGCCTTTAGAAAAATCCGCCGGTTCGGATCAGGGCGCTGCGGCATCTTTGACCTGCGCATTGTGACGAACCGATCAACCCCCCAGTGCACAAAGTGAACCAGGCCTGATAGCGGCAGCGAAAGCATCAAGCAGACCTCAAGGATGAAAGTCAGGGCCGTCAACACCGAAGCTGGGAAGGCCAGCCAGTCCTGGGTGTAGTATTCTCCCAACCCCCAGGCCAGTACCATTGCTGTCCCAAACAGGGGGAGACCCCAGGAAGCAGTCCTGATGTAGCGGTTATTCCACCAGACCCGGTTCAGAAACCGCAGCAGTACTACTTCAATCAAGCCGAAAAGAAAAAGGACTACAACAGCGAAAATTAAGGGCAGGAAAATACGCATTGAGCGGGACGCCTTTCTTCTCCAACGTTGACGGTTGTCTTAAATATACAGCAACGGGTCGACATAAAAATAGCGTTCATTCTGCTTTAATGACAGGAGTCAAAGACAATCGCTGGCATTTTTCCTAAAGCCTGAGGTTGCCTTTTGTCTTTGAGCATTATATGCTTCCTGGCAAAAGATGCGCAGAAGTAACCGGAACATACTGATAGTGCTCACAGGAGTATTGGCTCTGGTGATCTTGTATGCCTGGTATTCATACAATCGTACGGTCGATCTTGGCGACCACATTGTCTCCGTCATAATAAAACCGGGGGACAGTTTTACCTCAGTAGCGGATATACTACTCTCTGAAGGTGTGGTAGAATCCAAAATCATGTTAATGTATCCCTCACGCCTTTTGGGGATTGACAGGAGATTGACACCCGGACGGTATGATTTCATCGGTCGTAACTCATGCCGTTCCGTTTTGGCGAAATTGCGCCGCGCTGATTTTGTCAAAGTTAGAATCACCATACCTGAGGGGTCATCTATCTGGAAGGTAGCTTCCATAGTAGCGGGAAAACTTGACCTCGACTCAAGTGTGATTGTCGGTCTCAATCGCGATTCGACCTTTCTGAAAGTTGTCGGCTTACCCTGTCTGGAAGGATATCTTTTCCCCGAAACATATGTCTTCCCCTGGGGAGTCAGTGAGATAGAGGTTGTACAGGGAATGATCCGACAGTTTTACGCTAAAACCGAGGGGCTCTGGCTGGACCGTATACCGGCAGGTTTATCGCGTCACGAAATCGTTATTCTTGCTTCCATTATTGAAGCGGAAACCAAGCTTGAGCGTGAACGCAGCATGGTGGCGTCAGTCTATTTCAACCGCCTTAGGAAGAATATGAAACTTCAAGCCGACCCTACCGTGATTTATGGTCTGGGGGGGTTAGATCACCCGCTGTCTCGTCGGGAACTGCAGCAGGATACCCCGTTTAATACGTATCTACATAAGGGGATTCCGCCAACACCGATCAACTCTCCCGGTCTGCCGGCGATCACGGCTGCTCTCCATCCTGAGGAAACCGATTACTTGTATTTTGTTGCCGATGAAACCGGTGGACATTATTTCTCGCGCACTTATACTGAGCACAATCAAGCGAAGCGTAGAATCAAGAGATTGAAACACACTATCAATTAGCCGGATCAGCTTTGGTGACGGTGTATTTTGGCTTCTATTATTGAGGCCAGTTCTCCGGCAACCTCATCTAACATTCCTTCCTCAAATAGAGTAAAAGCGGTGGGTCTTTCGGAGCTGTACCCCAAAAGGCCAACGACGTGGCCATTCGACTTCAACGGCTGCAGGACAAAGGAACGGGAGTTGTCATCCAGCAAGAGCTTTCGCTCAAAGAAATTACCTGTGAACGCTTCGCAAAAGTTCTCGGTGTACACTTGTCCTTGCTCGGCCACTTTTTCGAATAAAGAAGACTGGTCAGGAAGATTGAGAGCGAGACCATCGCGGGCAAGTCCCCCTTTCCAGGTGGAAACAGCGGCAAGCTTGGAGGGTTGTTCTTGCCTGAGAATCAGCACTCCCTTGTTAATGTCGAATTCTCTACGTAATTTTCGGGTAAGTTTAAAAAACATCTCGGACAGGTCAGTGTGAGCGCTCATGAGTTCATCGAAAGCCTGACAACTTTCCTCAGAGCGTTCGTTTTGGGAATATTCATTGTCGCGTGTTGCATCTGATTTGAGCATGTTCCCCCTCCTGGTTAGTCGCAGCTGTGCTGCTTTGACTCAGCTTCCCGTTTTAAATTGTACTTCTTTACCTTGCGCCATAGGGTCGTTCGGCCAATGCCGAGCTCCTGGGCGGTTTGGGTAAAGTTCCATTTATTGTCAATGAGACCCTTCATAATGACGGAACGCTGGTTATTGTCCAGAAGGCCATCGCTTCGCCTCGGCACAGAAGGTGTCGGCATTCTATCCCCGGTTTTTCGGCGAAGATCGGAGATTATGAAAGTAATGTCGTCACTTTCGAGGTGACTGCCACGAGTTACAGCTACGGCTCTTCTGAGTGTGTTTTCAAGTTCTCGCACATTTCCCGGCCATCTGTACCCTGCAAGCTTGTCTATTGCCTGCCGACTGATCGTGAACTGTCTTTCCCCGGACTCAGCGGCAATCGTTCGCAGGAAATATGCGGCTAGTATTTCAATGTCTTCGGCTCTCTCAGTAAGGGGAGGAACGTGTAGTTTCACGACACTTAAGCGCTGAAAAAGGTCTTCACGGAACTTCCCTTCGGCCACCAGGATGCCCAAGTCTTTGTCACTGGCGGCAATTATGCGCAGGTCAAGCTTCCTTTCAGCCATTGAGTTGCTGCGTTTAATCTGGAATCCTTCCCAGATACGTACCAACTTTGATTGCACTGACAGCGGCATCCTATCAATCATGTCCAAAAATACAGTGCCGCCATCAGCTTGTTCTAAAGACACTTGTGAGGTTGGTTGATCAGTTATGAGAGAGCTCTCGGCAGAGCCAAAAAGCTCCATTTCAAGCAGGTCCTCACCGATGTTAGAACAGTCGACGGTGACGAAAGGACTACTCCGGCGGTGTGAATGGTGGTGGATTACTCGGGCAAGTAACCCTTTGCCGGTCCCTGAGGCACCGGTAATTAAAACAGGGATGTCAGTTGGTGCGATTCTACCGGCGGTTTCTTTCAATTTGACTATCGTTTTCGAGATACCAACCAGGTTGTCAAACCCGCAAGTCAAAGCAATTTCTCGTCTGAGAGCGATTAGTTCCCGTTTCATTCTGCTGTGTTCGACAGCTTTGCTCAGTTTGAAAAACAGTTGCTCGGGAGAAAATGGTTCGCTCAGGCAGTCAAAGACACCTGCCTGCATTGCCTGCCGTGATAATTGACTGTCATCTGATCTGTCCAGAACGACCACTTCCGTATAAAGAGAACTTCGCTTAATTCTTTGGATAACTCCCATATCTGATCGCTGATTGGTGCTATGGTTGATGAGGACGACATCAATGTGGTTTGCCGCAAGTACTTCCAAAGCAGCTTCAACGGAATCAGCCTCTCTTATTAGATAGCGACCCTCTTCAAAAGCCAGTGACAACGATTGGCGGGCGTTCCCCTCAGGGTTAATATGTAAGATTGACGCCTCTCTGGTGATATTTTTCATGTTCAGTTTCATTTCCACTGGTTAGTAGGCAGGTGGTGAAGTTCAGTCATATATGACTGCAACTCACCGGCGGCTACGACAACCTGATGCGAAAGGTCTGTTGCCTCTCTGGGCATTGCATCCAAGCTAAGTTTTTCCAGACTCTTGGCTGCTTCTGTGATGTCATTCAACTTATCGTGAATCCTCTGCAATGAATGAACGGGGACACAAAAGCTCTCATCTTCACTACAAGTGTGACGAGAAAGCACAGTTATGATAGTCAGGTAAAGGTCACCTTCGTTGAGGTTGGTCATTTTCAGTTTGTGTCCCGGCAAGATTGAAAGAAACTGACCTTTCAACTGTCCAAACTCAAGGTCGATAAGATTCCGGGGATTATTGTCAAACAGCACAGCGGCACCTTCATTAAGCGATACCACCCGCCCGGAGCAGCGGTTGACGATAATGGTTGGTGTTTTGGACTCTAATCGCTGTCTCAGCTTGTGAGTGAAATCTTTATGACGACAGTATGCCTCTCTGAATAATGAGACGACTCGAGAAAACTGGTGTTCGATTTCGTTTACCCCAAGTTGGTAGTCAGGGCCGAAGAACCCCAAAACCAGTGGCTTCGGTTGGTAAGGGTCGATAACGGCGGTGTAAATGGTGTAACGGTCATTGGTGTCATGTGAGCTGGGCTGGTAGCGATGGGTAAAGATCGCCTGGCCGCCTTCCTGTACGGCTGTCTCAATCAGGCTATAGGGAAAAAGTTCCACTCCTTCCGGATGCAGGTATCGATCTCCCAGAATGAGGAACGTGATTGATCTGTTCGGGGCGAGGTTGTCTAAAAACTCCTTTTCGCTGTCGGCGAGCCAGCCGCGCAGACGAATCCCTAAGAACATCGACTCAATGGCCGGATAGCTGGTTTGTTCGCTCCAATCGCGCTCGGCCCTAATGGTCGTTGTCCTTGACAAATGAGTCGATGACGTTTTCATCGTGGCCGCCCCTACTTCATCTTGAAACTGTTTGGTTATCATAGCGCCTGTCTTGTTTCATTTTGAGACATCTATTCAAGCTATCGGCGAATTGGACCGTTGCTTTAGTGATTCCCGGCACAATAATGAGCCGGAATCAGGCTCTTTTTGTTGACTTAATACTTGACGGATGGATCGCTGTCACACTCTGCGTGTTGTCCACGAGAAGTCAGCTTCAGAAAAGAAACTGCCTGATTTTGTGAGCGGCAGATGTCCACATCTACCCTGAATGAGTAGACGCATGAAGACGTGCGCCTGCCACACAAGTGTCATCGTCCTTATGAAACCATGAATTAATCGCTTGTGAGCGGCAGATGTCCACATCTGCCCTGATTGAGTAGACGCATGAAGACGTGCAACTGTCACAAATGCATCATTGCCCTTTTGAAGCCATATATTTGTGAGCGGCAGATGTCCACATCTGCCCTGTTCGAGTAAGAGTACGAATGCGTATGCCTATAGCAAATGGAGTGTAAAGCTAAGCGCCTTTTACCTTCTTTTTCTCCTCCCGCAACAGTGAGTATATAAGCAGGGGCGGCGTGACGAGAGTGGTGACCATTACCATTATCACAACCGCCGAGTAAGAACCGGAGGAGATAAGGGGTTTGCCGTCGAGCACCATTTTGGCCCCGATCCCGGCGAAAATCAGACCTACCTCTCCACGAGGGATCATCCCCAGGCCAATAGCGATCCGATTGGTGGTTTTGTCAAAGATAGCCAGTGAGCAAGCTTGCTTGCCGACAATAGCGGCTAAAGTCATGACTGCGGCGAATCCAAGAATCTCTACCCTGGCAAAGGTGGTCAGGTCAACCAGCATCCCCATCCTAACGAAAAAGATTGGCACAAGAAAGGTGGCGATAGGCGCAATCAGCTCCCTGATATCCTGTTCGCCTCGGTCTTTGAATCCCTTAAAGTGAACATCTTCCAAAATCAAGCCAGAGGCAAAGGCACCGACAATCGGAGCCAGTCCAATCTTGCCGGCCAGGAAGGACAGAAGAAAGCAGACCAGAAGGCTGAAAGAGAGCATCACACCTTTCACTTTCATTTTGAAGCCAAGGTTGAAATACTGAGGCAAGACAAACGACCCAATTACCACTGCACCCACAATGAAAAGAACTGCTTTCAAGATAATCCACAATACTGCCCCGGAGCCGAGACCCTCACCGTTCCCGCTTGAAATAGCGGAAATAATCCCGGTACACACCGCCAGGATAACCAGTCCCAAAATATCGTCAATTACAGCGGCACCGAGGATTATCTTTGCCTCGCGCGTTCTGATCTTCCCGATGTCTCTGAGCACTCGCGCCGTAATGCCGACCGAGGTGGCGGTTAAGGTCGCGCCGATAAAGATATGGACATAGATCGATTCTTCCGGCAGAAACAGTGCGCCGACACCCCAGCCAAGAAAGAACGGCGTCACTACTCCAAATACAGCCACCATAAATGAGGCCAGACCGACTTTCATCATTTCCTTGACGGTCGATTCCAGTCCCACCTCAAACAGGAGGATAATCACGCCGATTTCCGCCAGCACCTCGAGGGTGATGTCATTTCTGAATCCCTCGAATCCATGGAATCCCAGCAGATTCAAGTTGCCGATAATTATACCAAACACCAATTCTCCCAGCACCGCCGGCTGTTTGAACCGCTCAAACAGGTCCCCGCCAAGTTTGGCAGACAGCAGAATGACCATCAACTGCAGCAGGATGGACAGTACCGGGCCACTCGGTCCTTCCCCGGCTCCAGCCTCACCCCCTCCAGAGGCAAAGGCCAGGTTGTACAGCACGTAGACACCGACTACTGTGAAGAACAGAAGTAATCTTTTCTGGGTCAGAAAACGCACATTTGCTCCAAAGCTAACAAGAGGTCACACCTCCTTACGAATAGCCAACCTCAGACTCATAAAGGTTTTCATTTGCGATACTTATCTCAAAATTGACGGGAAATTACGACTCATTTGCACAGCGAACAAGTGGTTTTTGGACACAATTAGATTCTGGCAGTGGTGTCAACTTGAGATGACCCAACCTGAGAAGAATGGAATCGATGGTGCCCTTATAAGTATCGGCATACTCTGAATTATATCCAATTCTTGCCACGGCTATAATGTGCCGAAGGTAGTTGGGACCAAATCGGGTTGTAATTATGACTGTTTTAGACCATTTGGCGTCCGTCATCGTTATGATGTTCTTTTTACCACCCCGCAAATGCGGTATGATCTCTTCTTCGGTTTCTCGAAGCTGAAGCAACGGTAAAAACCTTTCACCTGAAACCCTACCTCCCTTAGCAGTTTCAGGACTGTATTGTTATCGTAGGCCCGTTCGATATGTTCTTCGTCAAACCGCTCCCACATTTTCCCCCGCTTAACAAAAAAGGTGGTATGACAGGTGGCGGACTGTGTCTTCTCATGATAGGTGTTTCTCCATACCCAGGCGAGATCATCTCTGGCATCAGCGTAGACCTGACCGCCCCAGAGGATTTTTAGTGCTGCTGAGGTATTCATATCAAATATGAACCACCCACCCGGATTTAGATGATTGTAGGCCGACCTAAAAGCAGTCTTTAGCTCCTTGGAGTTTTTTAAGTAATTGAGTGAATCGTAGAAGCAGGTTATAAAGTCGAATTTCTGAATCTTATGGCTGTCACTGGTTTGTAGGATTTTGAATTTCGGCAGTGACTCCTGATACAACTTAACCTTGTGCCCTTTTAGTTTTTTGGCTGCTACCGCCAGCATGGAGGCGCTTTGATCCAGCCCTGACGTCTGTAACCCTTGATCTAAAAAGAGGGAGATGGCCGTCCCGGTTCCACAGCACAGATCGAGGCCGCAAACAGCCTTTATATTGAACCTGCGAAAGATTTTAAATGTGTAGTCGACCATTTTGGCCGAGTGCCTGTCAGCCCCCATCAGGTCGTAGACTTGTGAGAATTTTGCATACGGCCTTGCTGGCCTCATTGCCTCAACCTCTTTCTCTTTGTGTGCGGTGAACGTCCTGAGGTTGTCTCAAAAGTGTACTGACGTCACTTGTAGGCGTCATTGCGAAGTACGAAGTGCTGT
>CAZYRH010000075.1:0-11877 GCA_964650395.1 uncultured Ignavibacteriales bacterium | reverse complement strand
GATGACGAACCAGATATGGAAAACACCAAAAACGAATCCTGATCTCAACCGGCTGACCCCCTACAGGAGGGGACTTAGGTCCGTGTAATTGCTTGGCCCGCACGAGTGGTGTTTTTTAGGTGTGCGAAACCATTTCCCATCCCTTTATGTAGTAAGATACATGCAGCCGCATTTGACACGGGTGAAAATGAGAACACTAATATCGTCAACACTCGTTTCGTGAACTGAGTCTCACGTATTAGGACATCATCCTATTCCCCGTACGACAAGTCCGGCACCGGCCTACTTAAACCCAAACCTTATGCCTGTCGTTTCAAACCTCGCTCGGACGGCGATGGTATCGGGGTAGCTGGCTGAGGTCTCAGCTAAGCGGAAAGGGTAAATGGAGCCGTTACCTTTTGTCCCATCGAGATCAGAATCAACAAACCCCGACAGCAGATACTTCCCCCGCGGAAGGTCCATTTTAAACTCTCGACCCGACGCTCCTGAGTGAAAAACCTGCTGGGTACCGAGCTGTCTAAACGACAACACCACGGGACTGTCTTCCTCGCCTGTAATATCTATAACTACTTCTCCCGAAGCCGAGCCAAGCGAATCGGAAGCCAAGATGGTAAACGGATATTCACGAAGACTGTCGCCAAGTATGTTACCAGCCAAATCAGCAACTTCAAATTCCGTGACGGCAAGCCGATACCTGGCTCCTTCCTTTAACAGAGCAGGATGCAACAGAAGATGAAAAGCATCCAGCCATTCGCGCGATAAAGATACTTTTGTGTCAGCGCTCTCCCACAATTCGAACGTACCTTCGCTCATTTTAGTCGTATCAAGCGGTTCTGAAAACACAGCCTGAATCTCAACCTGGTCCATGAACTGGGGAACATTGCCGGGGTTAAAACGAACCACCGTCGGTGCGTTTATATCCTTGACACTACTTACCTCCACGTTACGATAACGAAGCGACGGTTTTGAAATGTCGTATGTCAACTCTAAGTTGTAAATCCCATCCCTTAACAAACCGAAGTAGCCGTTGAGAACGGAGGCGCTGTCTTCATCCGATTCAAGTAATGAATTGCAGGGGAAAACATGCGGAGCTTTTTTCGGGGTGTCACTCTGGTTTGACAGCATCAAGTTCGACGGACTTTGGCGTAAAAGCTTAAGCGGAATTTTCCGTGATAACCGTACTTTCAATAGCCTGTCGACTGTGAAGACAGCAGAGATAATTTCCGCACTCACGGTATCCTGAGTAGTGAGTGAAAGCAGAAGGTTGTCTAATGGTATTTGGCCGCCAATAATGATAGGTCGATCGGGAAGGGCAAACGATTCTCGTTCCGGATTAAAACGTTCATTGCGATTCTTGTCATCAAAAGCTACCAACTTGTATTCCCTCTCCGGTAGATACTGAAAGGCAAAAAAACCTTCTTTATTTGACTGAGCTACGTAGTCAGGATAAAGTGAGTCAAAAACGACTGTGCTGTCCTCAAAGGTCGAAGCGTTATACAATGCCACGATAAGACCGCTACCGGGATGGTTACCACTGTAAATATGACCGGCCACCTCACCCGAGTCAATCGCCGGTCCTGTCGAAAAGGCTACAATGGATGAACTGTCAAGTCTGTTACCATGTAGGTCCGCAATACTTGAGCTTAAGGAGACAATATATGTCTGGGGGACTTTAAAGCTGTCAGGGAGGACTACCTCGATCCGGCTCGATTTCCACTTGATTTTTGGGTCGCGGGAAGGGCGCGGGGAAACAAACACCGCTTTGCCGGAAGGAGGCTTTACTATCCTTTCAGAGAAAAAAAGAGTAATGGAATTGCTCAGACCAACATTGACCGCTCCGTTTTCAGGTACGGAACCGACGAGATATGGGTTGGTTTTATCAGCCTCACCCCCGGGTGGAGATGCCACCTCAGCGCATCCGAACAGCCCCACCAGCATAATCGCTCCAATGTGAACCACAAGTGAGACAAAGAAAACGTCCCTTGCTTTACTACGGCTCAAAGACCTAGTTTCTCCTTGATTTGTCTATTGTCAGGATCCATTTCAAGCGCCTTCTCCCACCAGTTACGGGCCTGTTTCAAGTCACCAACCGCCCGATAGACGTCACCGAGGTGGTCAAATATAACCGGATCTTTATCAAGGGCAACAGCCTTTTTCAAGGGCGCCAGCGCTTTGTCATAGCTCCCCAAACGATAAAGAACCCAACCGTAGCTGTCAAGGTAGGCAGGGTTATCCGGAGAAATGGTTACCGCTCGCTCGATCAGCTTTTGGGCGTATTCAAGACGTTCCCCTCGATCAGCCAACATGTACCCAAGATAGTTTAAAGCCTGGCCGTAGTCAGGGGCACGGGCAATTATCTCTTCAAAGGTAGTAACGGCTTGTTCTGTATGACCGTGTTGTTCATACGCCACTCCCAGTGCGAACAATAGCCTCAATCGGCTTTGCTCATCACGCATTTGATTCAAGCCTGTTTGGTAGGTCTGGATTTCTTTGTCAGGTTGTCCCATTTTCCGATAAATGTAGCCCAGATCAAGCCAGCCCTCATAGACCGAGTCGGCCAGTTGGGTGACCATCGTGAACTGCTTGCAAGCTCGTTCCAAGTCTTTGTTGCGAAGTGCGATCCGCCCTAAGTAACTGTAGTTTACTGGACTGCGCTCTCCGCTTTCAACCAAGAATGTAAACAACGAGTCAGCCACACGCAGTGAGTCCAGCCAGTAGTAGAGCCCTCCCAGTCGCCTAACGATTCGGCGATCAAGCGGCGCCAATTCAGCCTCTTTCCGGACATGGGGAAGGGCCTGTGCCAGTGAGTCCATACGTATGTATAGGTTCGCTAAGTCTCTATGTATAAGGATATTATCTGGTTCTATTTCAAGCGCTCTGTTATACATTATTAAGGCTGAATCGATTTGCTTCGTAGTCTCATACAATTCCCCAAGGCCGACCAAAGACATAGTATTAGTGGGATCGCTGTTCAGATTAATTGAAGTCCAAAACGAAGATTTGGCCGACTCATAATCACCCTTTTGCGCTTGCAGTTTGGCCAAATCGGTCCAGAGCCTGTAGTTTTCGGGCTTGATTCGGACAAAATTTTGAAATGCCCAGATTGTAGAATCGAGGTTTCCCTGCTTACGGTAGGCGCCGGCCAGGTAAGTATAGGCAACAGAGTTTGTTGAATCCAGCTGGACAATGTTCAAATATGCCATTCTGGCCGAGTCCTCAACCCCCATAGCTCGGTACAACGCCCCTTGAAGTTCATAGACATGTGAATCCTTAGGGCTGATCACTTCCAGGGCGGTCAGGGCATCCTGAAACTTCTGAATCCGATAAAGGTTTTCTGCGAGAGAAAAGCGTATCAGGTAGGAGTCAGGATAAAACCCCAACGCTCGCTGGTAGTTGAGGGCAGCGCGGTAGGGGTCGCCCATCTGCTCATAAAGAGACGCGTTGACATAGTATGTAAAGGCGCGAGGGTCAATTTTATCTGAGGGGGACGCAATAGGTACCGTTTGGGAGGACGGTTGCCTGTGCTTAGTTTTAGTTTCGGTAACTTGTCGCTTCACTGCCTCAGATGCACAGCCAATGACCAGAAAAGCAAGTAACAATGTGAATATAACCAGCTTCTTCAAAACATCGTCCATTGTCTAAAGTTACACTTCAACTGATGCTGTGGTGACAATGTCATAGGAAAAATCAGCTTCTCCCCTGCTCTCAAAACCTATCTTCTCTCTTCCCTTAGATTGGATTACCAAAATATGTTATCTTCTTCTCATTCACTATTACCGAACCATTCTCGATAAGTTTCCGTTCTTGGCCGTTTGACTTTGCCAAATTAGTCTTGATTGCCGGACAGAACTTCAGAACACAGCCAAAAGTCGTATTTTTAAGTTCAGTTCTACTTTTCTGTTATGTTGCATCTTTTGGCAAATATCGTCATATAACCATCGAAGGTTGATATATTATGAGCCTGTTAGCTATCGAGAAAATAATAGCAAAAAAGGAGCCTAAAATCAACCAACACTGCCCGTCACCTGATTTAACCTTGACTTCAGGTGCAGGGAGGAGCAAGATTTAGCTTATGACATTTACGGTAGATCAAAAACGGTATAAGGGTCACCGCATGAGAAACTCAGCCATAGCGCTGTCAGTTCTCTGTTTTGTCTTTATAGTCGTGATTGCATACAGAACTTACGTGGTGTACCAGTCGGAACTGCCCTCATTTGAGCAGCTCCATAATATCGAACCGAGTCTCAAAACTAGGATATACGACCGCAACGGCTTTCTCTTAAAAGAGCTCTACACGGAAAACCGCGTGCTTACTCCGTATAAGGATATATCCCCCCAGTTTGTCAGTATGCTTCTGGCATCGGAGGACCGCCAGTTTTTTGATCACTGGGGAATAAACCTTCGTCGGGTCTTCATTGTCGCCGTATCTAACCTGATGAAGTGGGAGAAGGCAGCAGGAGCGTCGACCATCACACAGCAACTGGCCCGAATGCTTTTCTTGACCAGAAAGCGCACCTTTGAGAGAAAAATCAAGGAGGGCCTCACCGCCATCAAGCTGGAGAGAACCTACTCCAAAGAAGAAATCATTGAAATGTACCTAAACCAGTACTACTTCAGCAGGGGCGCCTATGGAATCGCGGCTGCAGCTCACACCTACTTCTCAAAGACCGTCGGTGAACTCGATGTCAAGGACTGTGCTATCCTGGTCGGGGTACTTAAAGCCCCTAATGTCAATTCCCCTTTCAATAACCCCGAGAAATGCCTCCAGGCGCGCAACCGGGTCCTGTACTCGTATTATCGCTGGGGAGGAATCTCGAAGGCGGAGTATGATTCTCTCAAGAATGAACCGCTGGAGATTTCGCCCCCCCAAGAAGAAACTGGGATTGCCCCGTACTTCACCGAATGGATCCGGCAATACATTCATGACAGGTACGGCGAGAACGTCCTGTACTCCGGTGGGCTGAAAGTTTTCACGTCGCTCGACTTTGGTTTGCAACAGATTGCCGAAGACGCTGTTGCTCACAAAATCGATTCCCTGCGCGCCCGCACAGAACAGCGATACGATTTGACAAACAAACACTACACAGAGGTTCTGCCTGACACCGTTGATGAATATGGCGATTCAATCCGAGCCTATAAAAAGGTCCAGGGGGCTTTTGTTGCAATAGACAACGCCAACGGCGACGTGCTCGCCATGGTGGGGGGTAGATCGTTTGAGGAAACCAAGTTTAACCGAGCCGTTCAAGCGCTCCGTCAACCTGGCTCCGCTTTTAAGCCCTTCGTTTACACAGCCTGTATCGACAACGGATACCGTCCTACCGATATTGTGGACGATAATCCGATTGTCCTGGACATTCCCGGCGCCAAGCAGTGGCGGCCACACAATTTTGATGACAAGTTCATGGGACCGATAACGATACGGGATGCCTTGCGGCTGTCTCGCAACCTGGTGACTATACGTCTGCTTTTGAAAATTCATCCCCAACAAGCGATCTTTTACGCCCGGCGGATGGGGATAACATCTCCGTTGGCAGACGTGCCTTCCTTGGCCATGGGCGTAAGCGAGGTGAGGCTACTGGAGCTGGTGTCGGCGTTGTCAACGTTTCCCAACAAAGGTATTCACATTCCTTATCGCATGATTCACAAGATAGTCGACCGTTACGGAAGTGTACTCGAAGATAATAGCGCGATCGAGAAGGAGGAAGTGCTTTCCGCCAAGACCGCTTATATCATGGTGGATTTGCTGCGTTCAGTGGTCGATAACGGTACCGGTCGAAGGGCCCGGTGGATGGGCTTTTCGCGGCCGGCCGGCGGTAAAACCGGCACCTCGGATAACTTCTGCGACAACTGGTTCATTGGCTTCACGCCCCAAATTAGTTCCGGCGTCTGGGTTGGCTTTGATGACAAAACTTCCCTGGGAAAAAATCAGGACGGCGCCAAGAATGGCGTACCCGTTTGGACCGAGTTCATGATAAAGGCTCATGACTCGCTGACGATTCTGGACTTCGACGAACCTGAGGGAATCGTTCATCTTGACGTCTGCCTGGAATCTGGCGAAATCGCTACCGACCGCTGCGTAAACGTCCGCAACGAAGTGTTTACTGTTGATAACCGCCCAACAACTACTTGTCACTTGCACCCTTCGAAAGGGTTGCGCCTGTCGAATTCCTCACAGAACAAACGGCTGGTACCCAAAGACACTGCCGACGACCGGGTCCATTTCTAAACACACAGGCTAAGTCCTCTCAATAGGGCTTGACACTCACAGCATTGCTACATAACATTGAAAATAATAAAACAGGCTTTGCCTGGCCGGAGTGGTGAAAGTGGTAGACGCAGGGGACTCAAAATCCAAAGAAGACGATTCCACTGCGCCACATGCGGCTACCGCAAACACCTGCAAGTATCACATTGGCTCATTTTGGAGCATCTTGGATTGCCGATGGACACTATTTGGACACCCCGATAATGGCTTAACGTAGACTAAATAAGGTCTATTTGTTTGGGGGGAGGGATGAACCAAACCGCTTCACGTTCTGCGATCGGTCCTCTTCACGGTCATCTCCAAGACGGTGCAAGTGCTAACTGTCTCCTTTGTCCCCGTCCTGAGGTAACAGCGGACTGAATTGACCACCGGCGGTCCAGCGCCTCACAACAACCGCTGCAACTGTCACCTCATCTGTCTGTGACCCTTTAGTAGTATCCATACGATCCCCACGTGAGACAAGAAGCCTACCAACAGCATGGCCTCATACGGTCGATTCGCAATCGCACCCAGCATTATTGCGAAGATTCGTAGGTCCCTTTTGATTAGCCGACCAATCAGTCCCCCTGGAGGCTTCGACTGGTAGCGAATTACATACTCCTTCTTGACGTAGCTTGCCATGATAAAGCCCGTCAGTGCGAATATCGTACCCAGCCATACGGCTGCATGCGGGTGTGCAAGCCAGTATCCGAAAGAGACACCAGCCACTATTGCAGTGTCGGCATACCTGTCCAGAATTGTATCAAACCACCCACCGAACTTAGTCGACTGGAATCTGAGCCTGGCAATCTCCCCATCGCAGCCATCAATGATGGAGGAAAGCTGGATCACCAGACCGGCCAGGATCGTCCAGATATATCCGCCCAGACAGAACATGACTGCTCCAATGATACCGACCGTAAAGCTCATCAATGAGATTCCATTAGGGCTGATAGGAGTGCGCACTAATATCTCAGAAATCTGACGCGATACTGGCCGGTTCAGATAACGGGAAATGAAACCGTCATCGTCAGGTTTTGACAGGCTCTGCAGCAAGGCACTCTTGGCACGACTCAGACTCTTTGGTGTGTCGACGTCGAACCAAAACCGTCCGCCAATTGTGACAGCCCGGAATTCTCGACTCCTTATCAGCTCCGCAAGTCCCGCTGACAGGGAGTGCTGTCCCTTATCCTTGGCTACTTCCAGAGCCTGAAACAGAGTAGGCTGACAGAGGAATAATCCGGTATCTACGGCATCGAAAGGGGGGGGGCCCTTACCAATACGGGTAACAACATCTCCATCCAACTGGACTTTGGTGGCGTCATCCAGATCAAACACATGGTCAGGATGACAATCGACGGCTAGAAGACAGTCAGTTGTATTCTTTCCTGCCGAAAGCAGCAGTCGTAGTATAGCAGGATCGAAAAGGTGGTCACACATCAACAGAAGAAAAGGACGACTTACGTAGGGAGCTGCTGAAAGAGCGGAGGACCCATTCCCCTCTCTCCAATTCAGGTTTTCTACCGGTTGGATCAAGACGGATAATCTCTGCTCAAGGGCTCTCAGGTAGGGAATCATTTTGTCCGCATGATATCCAATCACCACGTAGAACTCCAGGACCCCAACTTCTTTGCATGACAGAATGGCTCTTTCCAGGAGAGTCAGACCGAGCACCGGCGTAAGAGGCTTTGGACTTCCTCTATTCACTCCGTTCAGGCGGTGCCCTTCACCTGCAGCCAATATCACAGCAGGTGGTGCAGTGCTCGTAAAAGCTTGAACTGCTGTTCCAACTGTCATGCGCATGCGTTATCTCCTTTCAATTGTTGAACGAGAACAGAGTGAAACTCGGGTGATCCGCTGGCAATGATCGAAAAACGCTGTGTCATATCTGTGATTTCAGGAATAGGTTCCCCTTCAGACTCAGATATAGTCCCCCCTGCCTCGGTGAGGATGAGAGAAGGGGCCAGGAAATTCTCAGGTGTAAGGCGGCCACGCAAATCGAGATGTGCGTCGATGGAACCGGAAGCGACCAACGTTATTGCCTGAGTGGCACAGCCCAATGCGCGGACCCCCCGGGCGCGAGAAAGGACATTCGCCAGGGGCGCTCTCATTACAAAATGGTTCATTTCGCAACTGATCATGGCGCTGGTCAGAACGTTGCATGTGCCAGTACGGATCTGCTTGCCGCCACAGAACGCGCCGCTTCCCCGCTCCGCAGTGCACATCTGCCCGGTGACCAGGTTGCCCACCAATGCGTATCGGACTGTTTCAACTGAGATCGGATAGGACTGTGGAATCAATGCCACAGCCATGCCCACAGGTGCCATTCCGCGCGCGAAGTTGTCCGAGCCGTCTACCGGATCCAATACTACCGTGAATTCTGGCTGCCCAGTACCGAACTCACGAGGTGAACCCTCTTCAGATAATAGCACAACCGGATACGGGAAATGCTCCTCGAGATAAGCGCTGACCGCCTCATCGGCTGCAAGGTCAAACCATTTGACGCTATCCCCTTTGGCGTTACGCGCAGGTTCCTCGGTAGAACCAACTTCGCCAGTGGCCACAGCTCGCTGAACATTTCGAAAAATTGACTCAAGATGGTTCAGAATCGAAATCGACGTGTTCATAGCAAACATTCTTACGGCCCCTTGCCAGAGAGACAACTGCTCTTACCTCTCCGATTTCCGTCTGTCCGGATCATAATTAGTGAAAAGCCGGTCAAGCGCGGATGGGCGAGGAATAGAGGGGCGCCCGAGTCTCCGTACTCTATCCTTCCCAAAACGTTTATAATACGTATGATTGGTTGCTCCTGTCAAGCCGCATTCTCACGAAGAAGGGCGGTTTCGATACTTATAGCCCCCGTAGCAGGAAACCCCCTTTTGTCCATCGTGTGACTACTTGAGGACACCGCCGGGACACCAGAATCCTTACTCTACTTTCTTTCCTTCCCTACCATTGAACCGCTTGCGACTTGAGACACAAGGGGCAAAAAGTCCCTTGCGCTGTCCAAACGAGGGCTGTAACTTCCTACGGTTAATAAAACAGGCACTACCTGGCCGGAGTGGTGAAAGTGGTAGACGCAGGGGACTCAAAATCCCCCGGTAGCAATACCATGCCGGTTCGAGTCCGGCCTCCGGCATTTTTATATTGAGCTCTCTGGTATTTATGAGCTTAACCGATGTTTCATAAGGGATTATCGGCCTTCAAAGGCGGTAACTTCGCCGCTTTATCGCAAGCCGGCTGAGAAACAGCTTAAAATCTAGCCGATGTGAAAACTACCACGTTTAGCGTAGGACAGCCAATCATAGGTAGAAGTTAGTACACCTGTATTTATGACAATTAAAAAAAAATGTCAGCAGATGACAGAGGATGATTTTTTGCGTAAATTCATGCGGAGTATTTGTGAGCCGTATGTTTGAAATGGTAGGAGGAAATGATCAGATGCTATCCAATGTTAAGACAATGGCCGTGCTGATATTCAGCAGTCTCGTTATGCTAACAGCCTCCGGATGTGTCAAAAAGCAGCCGCCGGCGCCTCCCGTGGCTAAAGTAATCCCTAAAGTTGATACGCTCAATGGGGAAATTAGAGTTGATAATTACTACTGGCTTCGGGAAAAATCCAACCCGGAAGTTATTAAGTACCTCGAGGATGAAAACAACTACACCAAAGCAATCATGCAGCATACTGAGAAGTTCCAGCAGAACCTGTACAAAGAAATGTTGGGCCGCATTAAAGAGACGGACCTGACGGTACCGGCACGCGAGGGCGATTACTATTACTATTCCAGTACCGAGGAAGGAAAACAGTACCGTATTTATTGCCGCAAAAAAGGCAATCTGGAGGCAGCCGAGGAGATACTGGTTGATGTCAACAAACTGGCTGTCGGTCACGAATACTGCGCTCTCGCATCTCTGCTGGTCAGTCCCAACCAGCAATTGTTGGCTTACACTGTTGATACCACCGGCGGCGAAACTTACACGTTGTTTATCAAAGACCTGAATACTGGCGAGCTGCTTAAGGATACTATTCCCGACATGTCCGGTTCCCTTGAGTGGGCTAATGACAATAAAACAATTTACTATTCCACGCTGGACGAAACTAAACGCCCGTATAAGCTGTTCCGGCACACGCTGGGTTCCAATCCAAAAGATGATGAACTTATCTATCATGAAAAGGATCAGGCTTATTACCTTAATATCTCCAAAACAAGAAGCAAGGCTTACCTCCTGATGACGCTGGGGAGTAATACCACCACGGAGGTACGTTACTTGAAGGCTGACAATCCAGCCGGCGAATTCAAGGTTATTCATCCTCGCCAGCACGAAATGGAGTACTACGTCAGCCATCATGGCGACAAGTTTTACATCTGTACGAACGACAACGCCAAGAACTTCAAGTTGATGGAAACTTCTGTCTCAAATCCGAGCCAAAAGAACTGGAAAGAGGTCATTCCTCATCGGGATTCTGTCAAGATTGACGGCGTCGATGCGTTTAAGAATCACATGGTGGTATACGAGCGTGAGAAAGGGTTGAAACAGATGCGGGTTGTGGTTTTTACCAACAACCAAAGTCACTACGTTGAGTTTCCCGAACCTGCCTATACTTTCTGGCCCGGTGACAACAGAGAGTACAACACCAGCCTTCTCCGCTTCACGTACATGTCACTGATCACGCCACGGTCGGTGTATGACTACAGCATGGATACCAAAACCCGCGATCTGAAGAAACAATACGAAGTCCTGGGGGGCTATGACCTGAACCAGTACCAGTCTGAGAGAGTTTTTGCCACTGCTTCCGACGGCACCGAAATCCCCATATCAATGGTATATAAGAAGGGGGTAGTCAAAAACGGCAGCAATCCCTTGTACTTGTACGGCTATGGGGCATACGGCATGAGCATGGATGCGGGTTTTTCGTCCAACCGATTGAGCATGCTTGACAGAGGTTTTATATTTGCCATTGCTCATATCAGAGGCGGTGGCGAGATGGGCCGCTACTGGTATGACCAGGGTAAACTTCTTAACAAAAAGAACACTTTTACTGATTTTATCGCCTGTGCCGAATACCTCATTAATGAGAACTACACCTCCAGCGACAAGCTTGTCATCTCCGGTGCCAGCGCCGGCGGCCTGTTGATAGGAGCTATGGTTAACATGCGACCGGATCTTTTTAAAGCTGCGATAGCAAATGTGCCTTTTGTGGATGTTATCAACACCATGTTAGATTCCTCCTTACCCTTGACTGTCACTGAATACGAGGAGTGGGGCAATCCGCATGATAAAAAGTATTACGATTATATCAAATCGTACTCTCCTTATGATAACGTCGAAGCTAAGAACTACCCGAACATGCTGATTACCGGTGGCCTGAATGACTCGCGAGTCAAATACTGGGAGCCGGCGAAAATGACGGCGAAATTAAGAGCATTGAAAACGGATAATAATATCTTGCTGCTCAAAACAAAGATGACTGCCGGACATGGCGGTGCTTCCGGGCGATACGACTACCTAAAAGATGTAGCTCTCAGGTATGCCTTCATTCTCGATTTGTTCGGGATTAAAAAGTAGGTCAGATGCCCTAGTGTAGTGTCCCATATATAGCTTGTATAAGTGTTGTTGAGGTGTTATGTTCC
>CAZYRH010000074.1:1263-12027 GCA_964650395.1 uncultured Ignavibacteriales bacterium | reverse complement strand
TGGCGGGTGCCTCAGCGGCGGCCAGCATGGCGGAGTTAGGCTACAATGTTAGCTGTTTTTGTTTCCAGGACAGCCCCCGAAGGGCACATTCCATAGGTGCGCAGGGCGGTATCAATGCGGCCAAAAATTACCAGAACGATGGCGATTCTGTCTACCGCCTTTTCTTCGATACTATCAAAGGTGGCGATTTCCGTTCCCGCGAAGCTAACACATACCGCTTGGCGCAGGTGTCGGTCGATATCATCGACCAGTGCGCGGCGCAGGGTGTGCCGTTTGCGCGGGAGTATGGCGGCACCCTGGCCAACCGCTCCTTTGGCGGGGCACTGGTGTCGCGGACATTTTACGCCCGCGGGCAGACCGGGCAGCAGTTGTTACTTGGCGCCTATTCTGCTCTTTCGCGCCAGATTGCGGCAGGCAAGGTCAAGATGTTCCCACGCACCGAGATGTTGGACCTGGTCTTGATTGACGGTCATGCCAAGGGGATTGTAGTTCGCGATCTGGTAACCGGCAAGATTAGTTCGCACGCGGCTGATGCTGTCGTGCTGGCTACCGGAGGATATGGTCGCGTTTTTGACCTCTCTACTATGGGCCTCGGCTGCAATGTCACGGCTGTCTATAAGGCTTACAAGAAAGGCGCCTTGTTTGCCAATCCCTGCTATACGCAAATTCACCCAACCTGTATACCGCATACCGGCGAGTATCAATCCAAACTGACACTCATGTCGGAGTCGCTGCGCAACGACGGCCGTATCTGGGTTCCCAAGAACAAAGACGATAAACGCCCGCCCAATGAAATCCCAGAAGAGGAGCGGGATTATTACCTGGAACGAAAATATCCTAGTTACGGTAACCTTGCCCCGCGGGACATCTCCTCGCGCAGCGCCAAGGAAGTGTGCGATGAAGGTCGCGGTGTTGGTAAGAGTGGATATAGTGTCTACCTCGATTTTGCCGATGCCATCAATCGGCTTGGTAAAGAGGTGATCGAGCAACGCTACGGCAATTTATTTGACATGTACCATCTGATCACCGACGAAGACCCATATCAAGTGCCGATGCGGATATATCCTGCCACACACTACACCATGGGTGGCCTCTGGGTTGACTATAATTTAGAAAGTAATATCCCCGGCCTATTCGTGATAGGCGAAGCCAACTTCTCTGACCACGGCGCCAACCGGCTGGGGGCCTCGGCGCTTATGCAGGGTCTGGCCGATGGATACTTCATCCTCCCCTACACGATCGGCGACTACTTCGGTCGGGTCGGTGCGCAGAATGTGTCATCCGACCGCGAAGAATTTCACCAGGTTGAAGAGGCCGTTACGGCGCAGACCAAGAAGCTGCTTTCGATCAATGGCAAGCGGACAGTTGATTCTTTCCACAAAGCTCTGGGCGAGATCATGTGGGAGTATGTAGGTATGGCGCGCAATGAGACCGGATTGAAAAAAGCGCTGGAGATGATTCCTGCACTCAGAGAGGAGTTCTGGCGGGACGTCCGAGTGCTTGGCGAGAGTAATGAGATGAATAACCCGCTGGAAAAAGCCGGGCGTGTGGCCGACTTTTTAGAGTTTGCGGAACTCTTTGCTGTTGACGCCCTGCACCGAGAGGAATCCTGCGGCGCTCACTTCCGCGAGGAGTATCAGACCAAAGAGGGGGAAGCGGTACGCAACGACAAGAAGTTTGCATACGTGGCGGCATGGGAATACAAAGGCATCGGTAACAAGCCTGAGCTTCACAAAGAGGAACTCGAATTTGAAAGCGTTGAATTGGCCACAAGGAGCTACAAATAATGAACCTGACACTGCGCGTATGGCGTCAAAAAAACGCCCAGGATAAAGGGAGGATGGAGAAGTATGAGGCTCATGACATTTCTCCCGACATGTCGTTTCTTGAAATGCTGGATGTGGTCAACGAAGATCTGATCAAAAAGGGTATTGATCCCATTCATTTCGACCATGACTGTCGTGAGGGAATCTGTGGCGCCTGTTCTCTAGTAATAGACGGCATCCCGCACGGGAAGGAGCACGCCACGACCACCTGCGAGTTGCGCATGCGGCATTTCAAGGACGGTGACACAATCACTGTTGAACCCTTCCGCGCCAAAGCTTTCCCTGTGATCAAGGACTTGATGGTCGACCGCTCGGCGCTTGATCGTATCATACAGGCCGGCGGATTCGTTTCGGTCAACACCGGCGGCGCTCCCGATGCCAACGCCATCCCAATTTTCAAAGACGATGCGGAAACGGCGATGGATGCTGCCGCCTGCATCGGCTGCGGAGCGTGCGTGGCGGCCTGTAAGAATGCCTCGGCCATGCTGTTTGTGTCAGCCAAGGTGGGTCATCTGGTGAATTTGCCGCAGGGCAAGGTGGAAGCCCGCGAGCGGGTGGGGAAAATGGTAGCGCAGATGGATGCCGAGGGCTTTGGCAATTGCAGCAACTATCTCGAATGCGAGGCGGTCTGCCCCAAAGAGATCAGCGTCAAGTTTATTTCCAAGATGAACCGGGAGCGGATGAAAGCGGCTGTTAAAATGTAGGCCCCGACAATTTCAACACACCCAGCACTTCGCACTATAGTCGGTTACAACAAGATTGTTCAACGGTAAATTTTAAGCTCTGCCCACCAGGGATGTTTCTTTTTTTAAGACGTAGTGGCTACGGCCGGTTCGTGCTTGGCCAGCGGGAAGTCAATTCGAATTGATGTTCCAGCGTCGGGGGCGGAATCAACGCTTATCTTTCCATTATGATTGTCAATAATGCGCTTGCAGACAACCAGGCCAAAACCGTGGCCGGATTGTTTTGATGTGAATCTCTCATTGAAGAGCTTGTTCAAAAGTTCAGGCTTAACACCGACGCCAGTGTCACTTATACGACAACTGAAGGTGCCGTCATCAGAGTTGACGTTACACTGCACAGTGATTTCTCGTTGAAGGCACCCGATAGTGGCATCGGCGGCGTTGTTAAAGAGATTGTACAGAAGCTGCTGGATGTGGATGCTGTCAGCTTCGAAGGGGATAGGGAGCTCAAGAGGCATGATGTTAATACTCACTCCCTGAAACCTTTTTTGGGGTTTCAGGTAATCCACGACTTCTCCCAGTAACTTATCGAAGTAGATGATTTCCTTTTTTGATGAGATCGGGGTAAGTTCCATCAAGTTGCTGGTAAATTTCTTTATCTTTTCGAGGTTGTCAGTTGTAGACCGGACATACTTGCCCAGCTCGCCATAATTGCCTTTCTGGAGGTGGTGCTCCAACAGAGATATATTTCCGGTTACTACCCCTACGAAATTGTTAAGCTCATGTCCGATTTCGGCTGACATTTCGCCACGGGTGGCCATTTTTTCCAATTGAATGGTCTCATCTTGAAGTTCCTTGAGTCGGGCGTAAGCCTCCTGAGTATCTTCAAGCAACTCCAGGTTTTCAAGGGACATGGCAAGCTGATTGGCGCTAATGTTCAAAAACTTCAGGTCGGCTCCTTTGAGGTTAGTCGTGTCTTTAGGGAGGCCTACCATGATCAATCCGAGCAAGGTGTCGGCTCGGCGTATGGGGACGGCGATCATCTGGTTATCTTTCCCCAACCATCGAGGCAGGAGCCACCGAGCCAGCTCAGGATCGGGGTAGGTGCGGTATAGGGGGTGATCTTCAATTCGAGAGACAACGACCGGCTCTTGAAACTGTTTCACATCCACTTTATCCAGACAGTCGGAAAGAGGCTGGTTGGGCAAGGTCACTTCTTCTGATTTTTCTTCGACAATTGTTACCATACTGAAAGTGGTCCTGGTTTTATCCCAGAAGAGAATGGCACCGCAGTCAGTCTGGCAGTGCATCATCGCAAAACGCAGGGACACACTTCCGAGCGTACCTCGATCTCCCACCGCGAACAGTAGTTGGTTCAAATCAGAAAGACTTTCAAGCTGTTTGGCGGAGTTTTTTTCATCAGCGACTTTTTTGATCTTTTGCACGGCGCTCTTGACTGCCCGACGAATTTCATCGAGTTCAAATGGTTTTAGGATGTAGTCATAAGCGCCCTGTTTGATAGCATCTTTGGCTGAATTCAGGTTGGCATAGCCAGTCATGTAAATGACACCCATCTCAGGTCGAATGGCTCGTGCTCTTTTCACCAACTCGATACCGTCCATACTCGGCATCCTGATGTCAGTCACGGTCAGGTTGATGCTTTTTGATTCAATAATTTTCAGAGCTTCGGCACCGGTGGAGGTGCATTCCACGTCATAATCCTCATCTTCCAGAGCATCGGAGACCAAAGAAAGGACAATACTTTCGTCGTCAACGATGAGTATTCTAACTAAGTTGTCTTTTATCTCGCTCATGTTGAAGTGCTCGGTGACAGGATTTCTTGCAAAGTCTCCTTCACCTGTTCTAAGTCAAACGGTTTTGTCAAACAGCGATGAGCTCCTTCCTTTTGCGCCATTTCCGCAAGCTGATCAGGTAAGGAGTCCGTCATAATAAAGACAAGCTCCGGTTTTCTGGCTGAAACTTCATGGTAAACCTGGTATCCGTTTTTCTTTGGCATATGAATATCGCAAAAGACCGCCGCATAGTCGCTGGCGAGCGCCTTCTCAATACCTTCCTGCCCGTCCCTGGCCTGGGAAACGACATGCCCTAGATCGGTTAAGTACTCACGCAGCAAGTTTTGTATTATCGCCGAATCGTCTATGATCAGTATTTTCGCCATTTGATCTACCTCACTCGCTCACAGCCTCTGTAACCGTTTGCATCAGTTCTCGGATGCTAAAGGGCTTTGACAGAAAGGCACAGGCACCACTACTGACGGATTGACTGACTGTGTACAGGCTTGAAAAGCCAGAGATGACGATTACCTTAGAGTGTGGGTCGTGTTGCCGGGCATACTTTACCACCTCTTCCCCCGGCACCTTGGGCATCTTTAGGTCGGTGATGATAAGGTCAAATTTCTGTTTTTTTATCTGTTCGATTGCTTCATCCCCATCGCTGGCTAAACTTACCTCATAGGTCTCGCCCAGCACCTCCGATAGGAAATTGCGTATTATCTCTTCGTCGTCAACGACGAGAATTGATTTTCTCTTCAAGTCGTTCACAGTTAACCGTTCGAGTCTCTTGAATACGCAGTAAAAATTTGCTTGTCTTGATTATCGGTATCCTGAGTCAGCTTCTGAACAGGCAAAATAACGCTAAACGTGGTGCCCTTCCCTGGGATGGAGTCAACTCTAATCTCGCCGCCATGGCTTTTGATGATGCCGTAGCTTACCGATAGCCCCAGACCGGTTCCCTTGCCAACTTCTTTAGTGGTGAAAAACGGCTCGAATATTTTCTTAATGTTTTCCGGTTCAATGCCTGTTCCCTGATCAACAAACAACAGTTCCACGGCACCACCGAATTCTCCCACTGCCGGGCTGTAGCGGGAGCTGATCTTTATTTCCGATTCAGGAGGTGAGGCGTGCATGGCGTTGATAACGAGATTGGTGAAGACCTGCTGCAATTGGCCCGCGTTGCCGTGTATTGCAGGCAAGTTGGGATCAAGTTCCAGTTTTAGCTCAATCTGGTTCATGTGGAGCTGATGTTCCACGAAAGTTATGGTGTCCTTGAGAATTTTGTTTATGTCAATTTCTTCAAACTCCGTGATATGAGAAGCACGAGAGAAGCGAAGTAGGTTCTGAACAATGCTTTTACATCGTCGCGCCTGAGACTCAATGTCGGCCAGGTAGCGACAATACCTGTTGATATCCTTACTATCAGTCTTCTCGGAAATATTCTTTCTCATCTTTTCGAGCGCAAACTGAGAGTAGCCCAGTATTCCACCCAAGGGGTTGTTGAGTTCATGGGCTACACCGGCCGCCAGCTGTCCGATAGCGCTCATCTTTTCTGATTGAATCAACTGGGCCTGAGCTTGCTCAAGCTCCAGAGTTCTCTCTACTATTTTCTGCTCCAAAGTACGGTTGTATTCTTCAATCTCATTTCTTGACTGTTTCAGCGACTCAATCATCTTATTGAAAGTGTTGGCCAGATGGCCGATTTCGTCGTGATGTGTAATATCCACTTTTCGACTCAGGTCACCGCGGCTCACCAAGTCTGTGGCTTGGACCAGCAGCTTTATAGGTTCCGTTACAGCGCGGGCAAAGAAGGTCAGCATCAAAATTGTCAGCGCCAGCACCACAAGCATGAGGAGAATAGCCGTCTGCTGGGCTTCAGCTATCGATTTATTCACCTTCTTTAGCGACAAAATGAGCTTGATGGAACCGATTTCTTCCGTTACGTATTGGGAGGCAAGCGACCGGTCTATGCCGGCGGTAATGCCTAAGTTTTCACGGGTGAGTTTCTCTTTTCGGGAGACAACGGGGTAGTTGAGTTCTATGTACTCGTCTGATGAGCTGCTCTCAATGTAGTAACTGCGACATTTACTATCGCCTATCTCGATGATCTTCTTTTCCTTAAGGTGTCTCTCGTGCCACTGGCCAATTTGAGAGAGGACCGTCCCTTCCTTGTTAGCGATGGCGGCGTAGGTGACCGCATCGAATTGATTCAGGATGTTGAGTAGTTCGTCCAGTTCGTACTTGGATTCAAACAGGACCCCGCTCTCGGCGTTCATGGCGATGATTCGTATCATTGTGACGCCGCTGGTTTGCAGTTCGCGTCGGAAACTATCAGCCTGGCGATTAATTAGATATCCGCTGGTCGACAACGTGGCGAAAATAAGCATAGCTGCTACCGGCAGCACGAATTTTGTACGAAGGCTGTAGTTTTTGATTTTCCCCAGGAGGTTCATCGGTATACCTCCTTGGCCACAGCCGCCAGCTCTTGAGGGATTTTGATGTTGATATGTCGGGCCGTTTTCTCATTGTAGTGAAACCATATAACGTCGGCGGAAGTTACCGGGATATAGCCCGGCTCTTCTCCGTCAATGATTCTGTTGGCTATTTCTCCTGCTTGTCGACCGACCGCTTTGTAATCAAAATCCAGGGCAAACAACGCTCCCGATTCAACGACGTTGCGCGAAAAGCCCATGAACGGTATTCCCTTGCGAAGTGCATTGAGAAGGATATAGCGTGTTGATTGTGGATCAAACAAGTTCGGGTCGGCCAGCGACCAGAAACCATCAGCGACACCCGCCAGAGAGTCTATAGCTTTTGGAAGTGCCCTGGTGTCAGCAACTTTGATCGATACCAAAGTCAAACCTAATTTCACTGCCTCTGCTTTGGCGGAAGGGATCAAGCTGGCGGTACTGTCAGTGTAGAGTACGCCAACTCTTTTCAAGTCCGGAACGATTTTCTTGAAATAGGTAAATTGTATCCGGGTCGGGACATCTATCGATGCGCCAGTGATGTTCTGTCCGGGATTGGTTGTCGAAGTAACAAAGCCTGACAAGACCGGGTACTTGACGGCAGCAAATACGATTGGAATCCGTATAAAGTTCTCTTGAGCAAGCTTGGTAGCTGAACTGCCAATTGTCAGTACCAGCTTCGGGTTAATTTTTTTGACTGAATCAACTATTTCCGAGAGTCCTCCGGAATCATAATTGATGAGAAAGCTGTAAAAAGCCGCGTCCTGATGCTTGCGGGTGAGCGCCTTTTTGGCACCATGCAGAGTCCGCATGGTCGAGGTAAGGCTGTCGCTCATCAAGACAGCTATAGTTTGTCCGCATACCTGCTTGACTGGAAGCAGCAGGCACAAGAGGGTAACCGCAATGATACCAAGAACTTTCCTGTGAAGAACTTTCATTGGGCGGTGATGTTTCCTCTTCAAATAACCACAACCAAGGGCAAAATGCTCCGCACCCTCCACAGACCTAAGCTGTGAGGACATCAATCAAACTATCGGAAAGAGTGAAATAAACTTGATGAAGGGTTTCTTGTGACGAATGGGGGTCGACACTGGTGTGCATTTTTGACTGTTAAATATTTTGCCGAATTCCCGACAATAGAAAAGGTGCCGGTTGGGACTAAAGCTGGCATGAATCATTCCGACAATCAAAATGTTGGTACTTAATCTCAGTTGGGAGGAGGAATAGTTTTGTGTAATCGACTAAAGATGTTACTGGGCGTTCTCTATGTGGCGCTGATGGTCATCACTTCATCTGAAGTTCTGGCAGGCATCAGCGGTAAGATTTCGGGCACCGTGGTTGACTCGAATACCGGTCAACCGGTGATAGGGGCTACAATCCGGGTCTTGGGGACGAACCTAGCGACGAAAACCGATGATGACGGAGAGTATTTCATCATAAATCTCCCCAGTGGCAAGTGGGATATCTCCGTCACCTACGTTGGCTTTGAGCCGGTAATCAAAAAGGGGGTACGGGTGCTGATGGATCTGACCACCCCGGTCGACTTTGCTATAAAGCAGGCGCCTGTGGAATTGGGGCGGCAGGTGGTTGTCCGTGCCACTGAGCCAATAATCAGGAAGGATTTAACGGCTTCAAAGGTCATCTTTACCGCTGACCATCTCCAGACGCTGCCGAACATTATCACCATCCAATCAGTGCTGACCAATTATCCCGGCGTGGTTGTCGACCGCGACAAGGACATGCACGTCCGCGGCGGGAGATCGGGACAAGTCTCGTACTATTTTGACGGCTTTTCGGTACAGGATCCATTTGCCGCCAACTCTGGTATTCACATTATACCCTCAGCCCTCGAAGAACTGTCGTTGACTTCCGGCGGTTACACTGCGGAATATGGCGAAGCTCTTTCGGGCGTGGTGAGCGCCGTAACGCGGAAAGGTGGTTCGGAGTATCACGGCGGCGTGAAAATGTATGAGGGAGCTACTCATGCCTACGATGTCAATACCGGGGAGTGGAGCAAGCTGAAGAATGTGGGCAACCGTGCGGTCGCTTTTAATCTTTCTGGGCCTATACCTGGCGTCGACCCGAAGCGGTACACCTTTTTCACCGCCGGGGAGTACCTTCATGACCCCACTTCCCTGCCTCATAACGGAATAGCCTCCTATACCGGTACTGCCAAGATAGATGTCCAGCCGGTGGGGAAAATGAAACTCAAAACTAACGCCACTTACTACAAAGCTGACGGCGGTAGTTACACTCATCGTGATGTCAACGGTCGCTCGTACGATTTCAACCTTGATGGTCTTTCTTCCTTTAATAAGGAATCGTATCTGATTGGATTCAGCGGAAATTATGCCTTTAATGAGCGGATGTTGTTGATGGCGACGGTTAATACCTTCTCTACCTTTACCACGTCTTCACCTGAGCATCTGATGGATGAGTACTGGGATCAGTGGCCCGGGTACTCAGAAGACCCCAACGGCAACTATAACGGAACGATCCATGAGGATAACTACGGGAACGACCGAGACTTTTCCGATCCTTTGCAGGTGGTTGGGTTTACTACCGGGAGTGATTTTAACCCGACTTTCCGCAAGAGACAAGCGAAGTATAATTCGGCCACCGTTCGCCTATTGAGCCAGGTGAACAAGTGGAATCAGGTAAAGAGCGGTATCGAATATCGTAAGTACGACATTGACTGGGACTTCAAGCAGTTCTTCAATTCGAATCCCTACGGAGAAAGATACTCCAGCCGACCGGCGTATGCTTCTGCTTTCATACAGGATAAGATGGAATACGACTATTTCATCATCAACATTGGTCTGCGGTACGACTATCAAAATACCGACATTTCATACAACGTCACGCCTCAGGACACGATTGCGACGTACAAGAAGGCCGAGACGAAATCGCGCGTTTCACCGCGCCTTGGCGTGTCGTTCCCAATATCCGAAAAGTCAGTCATGCATTTCAACTATGGGGTCTACTACGAGGTTCCTCGATACACCTACTTGTATACCAACCTTCAGGGCGACATATCCACCGGATATCCGCTTCTGGGTAATCCCAATTTAGAGCCGGAGCAAACGACCTCCTACGAACTTGGTTTGGACCACCTCATCGGGCAGGATTTGCGACTGGATGTTACTGCCTACTGCAAAGATATCAAGGACCTGGTGTCAACCCGGTCGTCGTTTAAGGTAGCCGGACTGGCTGTCACCCGCTTCGTTAATGAGGATTACGGCTCTGTCAAAGGATTCGACGTGGCCTTGGAAAAGCTACCTATGTCAGGGTTCCTCAGTGGATCTGTATCGTACAGCTACATGATTGCGAACGGCAATGGGTCGTATGCTCTTGAGCCGTATTATACATTTTTGACCTCGACTGAGGATACCCTAGCCCCCGTCACTGAATACCCCCTTGACTTCGACCAGCGCCACACGGTAACGGCAGTACTGAACTATCGAGTACCGGCTGGCTGGGATGGTCGGCTGTTGGGACTGAAGATTCCAGACGCCTGGGGGCTTACGATGGTTGGGCATTACGGGTCAGGGCTGCCGTACACGCCGACAGACGCCGATGGCAACCGGCTTGGAGAGCGCAACGAGGGGCGACTTCCGGCCAGCTACACGGTGGACACGCGTTTCAACAAGGATTTCGGACTCGGGAAGCGCAGCTACATGTTGAGCTTCTTTGTTGAAGTCGACAACCTCTTTAATAAGCGCAATGTAATAGACGTCTACTCACGAACCGGCCAGGCGGCTGATGATGGGCTTCGCACCGGAGCTGGATTGGCGCTTGATCAAAACGAACTGAGCCGACTGGATAGACTCTATGACCATGACCCGCAACACTATTCACCGCCCCGGACTATTAGGACCGGGTTAGAATTTAACTTCTAAGCCGGAGCACAGCAGATGAAAACGAGTAAAAAAATATTGTGGTACGGTCTGGTAGCAATCTGCCTGGTGTCCCTTCATCTCACTGTGGCCACCGC
>CAZYRH010000074.1:0-1163 GCA_964650395.1 uncultured Ignavibacteriales bacterium | reverse complement strand
GCAGTGGCAGCGACTGGAGACACCCTCGTCGCCAACTCCTACGATGACTTCCAAGCTATCCCGGAGTTGTCGTTAGCTGATAACCCTTACAAGATACTGCTATCTACGGATACGAGCAGGTATCTCGATTACAATCCCGATGACACAGTTGGATTCGGACATGGTAATCCGGCCTACGGCTGGAGAGTCTGGAACGCCGACTCATTATCATGGGTGTATAATCTTGACTATGATCCATTAGACTCGGTTTTCTTCTCCGGCGGTCCCGCTTCGCTACAGGAGTCCCACTACCGCTTCAACGATGCCGCCGGCGATTCGTCGATATTAGGGTTGGAGATGACACACAGTGTCTTGCAGTGGAACTACTGTTACAACGAGGACTTCCTGTTCGTCATTTTGGAGATAACGAATACATCTTCCCAGGATTACAACAACCTCGCCTTTGGTCTCTATATCGATATCGATGTTGGCGGTCCTGACGGAACAGGAGAGAACGGACGGCTGGAGGACCTGGTAGCATTTGACTCCACCGAGAACCTCGCTTGGATCTATGATGATATCGGTACCGATCCAGGATGGGGACCAACCGTTAGAACCGGTATCATGGGCACCAAGCTGTTGGAGACACCGGACAACGTCGGCATGACGGCTTTCCGCAGTGATGACTGGGCGGTTTTACCTGACGATGATCCGGGTAGATTTGCTCTTATCAACAGCCAGCAGTTTGATGAATCTCTTCCTCCCACGGATCAATTCTATCTGCAGTGCGTGCGTGGAATCGATCTTACAGCTGGCAAAACCGTCCGGGTTGTCTACGCCCTGGTGGCCGGAGCTGACGAAGAGGATTTTCGCAACAACGCTTCTCTTGCTCAACAATTGTATGACAACTACTTCGTCGGGCCTCAGCCTCCACCGACGCCGAGGCTTTTGGCTCGAGCCGCAGATAGTAAGGTTTATTTACATTGGGACGACACGTCAGAGGTTGGTCTTGATCCGCTGAGCGGGGTGAATGACTTTGCCGGATACAAATTGTACCGTAGCGATAACCAGGGTAAGACATGGGGCGTGGTTAACTATCAGACAGGGAACAACTGTCTCGACATCGACTATACTCCCCTCGCTCTGTATACCGTTAACAATCCCGGCGACCCAATTCCGCACTC
>CAZYRH010000073.1:0-12532 GCA_964650395.1 uncultured Ignavibacteriales bacterium | reverse complement strand
CAACATGCTTAGAAAACTGTCCACCAAAACAGGGCAAGATCAAACCCGACCTACGGCTGGGCCGGTCTCAACTAAAAGGCTATATCAATTAGTAGTTGCCAATTGGCTTAGGTTGTACTAAACTACTTCGTCAAATGAATGTTGCCGGTCGATAGGGACATGGTGAGCGCTCATCGGCAGGTGTGGCTTCGCGGCTCACTTTAGAAAGTTGTCTTGATGTCACTGCTTACTGTTTTGTATATTGCCGACATCTGCGGAAAAGCGGGGCGCCAGGTAGTGGCTCACATGGTCAAACCCTTGAGAGAAAAATACGCCGTTGATTATGTGATAGCCAACGTAGAGAATGCTGCCGCTGGATTCGGTGTTACGCCGGAAATGTCTCGAAAAATCTTCGGCTATGGCGTCGACATGCAAACCTCGGGAAACCATATCTGGGATCGTTTTGAAATAATCAAGTACTTTGATCAAAAGCCAAAGCTGTTGCGCCCAGCCAACTATCCTTTCCGAGCGCCAGGCGCCGGTTCCTATGTTGACGTTGTTGAAGGCCAGAAGATTGGTGTACTCAACTTAATGGGACGAACCTATATGAAAGATATTGATTGTCCTTTTCAGGCAGCCAGTAGAGAACTTTTAACTCTCAAGCGGGAAACGGACACCATTTTCGTTGATTTCCACGCTGAGGCAACCTCGGAAAAGCAGGCAATATGTTATTATCTAGACGGCAAAGTCTCAGCCGTCATCGGCAGCCACACTCATGTTCAGACAGCCGACGAACAAATCAGCAAACTTGGTACAGCCTATATCACTGACGCCGGAATGACCGGTGCCCATGACTCCATAATAGGTATGCAAAAGGAGCCTTCTTTGGAACGCTTTTTGACCGGAATGCCAAAACGGTTTACGACTGCCAGTGATGATGTCAAAATCTCGGGCGTGGTGGTCACAATAGATACCTCGAATGGCCAGGCTCAAGACATCAGAAGGTATCGTCACGACTTCAGCATTGACGATTTCTCTCCTGATAGACCAATCGAGGAGGAATAAGAGGAGGCCCCCTTATGAGCGCACAACTCATTAACGGCAAAGAAGTAGCGGCCAGCATCTTGGCGGAGTTGAAAGCCCGTATTGAAGCTCTAAAACTAAGAGGCGTGGTCCCTGGATTGGCAGCGGTGCTGGTCGGCGAAGACCCGGCTTCAATCACGTACGTTAACAGCAAGATCAAAGCCTGTGGAAAGCTGGGACTTTACTCCGAGGTAATCAAAAGGCCGGACTCTCTTAGCCAAGCCGATTTGGTCGAGATTGTTCGGTCACTTAACAGTAATCAGAAGATTCACGGCATACTCGTCCAATCGCCGTTACCGAATCAAATAGACGAATTGGCTATAACTTTGGAGATAGTTCCTCAGAAGGATGTTGATGGATTTCACCCTCACAATGTGGGCCTGATGGTGATTGGCAGGCCAGCCCTGCTGCCCTGTACACCCCACGGAATCATCAAGCTGCTGGAGTACTACCAAATCGATCCGGCCGGGAGAGAAATCGTTGTGGTCGGTCGCTCAAACATAGTGGGCAAGCCCCTCGCTGTTATGTTCATGCAGAAAGCCAAAATGGCCAATGCTACAGTAACGGTAGCTCATTCGAGGTCTCGCAACTTGGTTGAAATCACTCGGCGCGCGGATATACTCGTGGCCGCCGTAGGAAAGCCGCATACAATATCAAGCGATATGGTGAAAGAGGGGGCGGTCATTATCGATGTCGGCGTCAACCGGGTGGCGGATAATACGAAGCCCAAGGGGTACCGGCTGGTAGGTGACGTTGACTTTGAAAACTGTCTGACTAAGGCTTCATATATTACCCCTGTCCCCGGCGGAGTGGGCCCGATGACTATCGCAATGCTTATGTCTAATGCCGTCACGGCTGCGGAAAACATCAGTCAACGTGTTTAGTAGTTACGTATGCTTGCAATGCCGTTGACTTAAAGTGCAATACGTTACACAGCTCATCCTCGATGCCCGTAAGTTCACAGATCAACGATCTTATGCAATTGTCCTTAACACCGCGAACTCAGGAGACTGTCTGATAAGTCGTTTACAGAAAACCTCTTAGCGATTTATTACTACGGACAATCAGGCTAAAATCTTTTCTTACTATAATTCACACCCGTACAAAATGAGGGGCATACTCTTTGCTATTTTTTAATTAAATTATCTCCGTCTGCTATAACCGGCAAGAATAGTCATTAGATATGAAGTCTCTGAAGCTGTTTGTTTTTATCTCCCTTTTCTTGGGGACTTGTTTATTTTCGCGCGGTTCCACCGAAACAACAGTAGCTTCAGCGATAGACTTCAAATCATTGTTCGACCTCTTCCAGAAGGGGAAAAGCGGTCGATGTGTAGATGTCCTTGACAGTTTTTACGTAGTGACTGACGACTCATCCGCGGGGGATACTGCTGAATATGAGCTCCATTTCCAACTCACCGTAAAAACCTTTCGCTCTCTGAATAGAGGGGGATTTTCTTTCTCTTTCCCTACCGGTTTTGATCTGACTTTGATAGAGGAAGTCATGGTTTCCGATGACTGCTCTCTTATGGATTACGTTGTTGACCACACTGACATCTCAGATAATCTGCTTACTATCTTTTTGAAACGACGTCATCACGGGCGCTCCCCCCCTGATTCTATTGATGACAAGTGTAATAAGGTCAGGGTTGAGGTAAGCCTCAAAGTGGTCGGTAACCCGACCAAAGCTGACCGGTACCAGTTGGCCGGTCTTGCCTTTGACCGCCGCCACAGGATTGTCGCCGGACCAAACTTTTCCGATGAGTTTAGCATAATTCCGGGGCCATTGTACGTTATTGATGTATCTCCCGCTCAAGAAATCACTCTTTGTGCTGGTGACCTTTATACGTTCAGTGCGGTCGGGGTAGATCGATTTGGAAATGTAATAGATGGTCTTGAATTTCAATGGACACTGGCCGAAGGCTCTGACACTATCGGAGTGTTTTCCGGGCCAGTCTTGCAGACCCGCTATGTCGGTACCGGATGGGCTGAAGCGACGTCTTCCGGAATCAGTGGACAGTCCGGTCGCATTATGGTTATCCCTGGTGAACTGGCTAGAATGGTTTTGAATGTGTCTTCGGATCAGATTGTTGGTCAGCCTCTTTTCCAGGCTGTGTCTATTACGCTCTATGATAGTTATAGTAATCTGAAAACCGACTACGACCTCTCTGAAGATCCAATTACGTTAGTCCCAAGTGGAGGCAGGCTGGTGCCGGATGTTATAGACAACCAGGATTTGTTGACCGAAGGCGTCATTGAACTTCTACCGGTTGGAATAACGTATTTTGGACCTTCAGCAGTGATCGACATTTCTGCTACCAATGGGGAGGTGACGTCTCCAGCTGTCGAGGTTTCGTTCAATGGATATGACATCCTGGCGGTTTCGGATGCCGAAGGTAATCCAGTCTACCAAGTTTTTTCGGGGCAGGATAATACCCTGTCTGTTGTGGTTCAGAATAACGGGCTGACCAAGCCGTCGGTCCCTCCTGTGGTGAAGGTTAACCTCAAATCTGGTTCGGGTTCTGCTGAAGAGTCATTTGCGCCCAACTCTGACGGCGCCATTGATACGATCCTCATAACTCTTCCGGTTAGTCAACAAGCTCCTTCAAAGGATACGCTTGTGGTTGGGCTTGGGGCTGAATTCACAATTGGCGGTCAGACGCTTTCGTCTTCCGGCTTCGCATGGGTGCTTCCTGTACGCATTGTCGCACCGTACCGGTTTGAAGTAGTTGAGAACTCTTTCTTACCCGATACTGTTTATCCTGGAGACCCGTTCAGTATCTTATTCAAAGTGTCTGCCGAAGGGTTCGAAGGACCTATTGACAGCACGCAACTTGTCATTGCGCTGACGCCGCAACCGGAAGACAGCGGCGAGGTTGTTATCTACGAGGGTTCGTCTGTTTTCAGTTCGTTTGAAGATGGTGTTATCAGTTATCGTGGGCTGGAAGCAGTCGTCGATCCACAGGCCAGACTTCAGCCGGGATGGCACACCGTGAAGCTGGACTATAGCCTGTTTTCGAGCGGGCATCGATTTGGACTGGTCGATAACTACCCTGACTCGATCTATGTGCTTCCTGAAGTGCAGGCAAGCTACGTTGCCAATTCGTTTGGGCCTACCACTGTCTTTGCCGGAGCGGAAACGGCTTTTCATTTTGACGTAAACTTTATCAACGATTTCCCTTTCAAGATCATTGGCGAGAGTGCCCGCTTCATGATTTACGGGTCGGATATTTCTGTGTCCACCAATCTTATTTATTCCGGGGATTCTCTCCGGCCGGGAAACAACAGCTTTGAAACAGAGAAGATATTTATCCCTGTCAGCCAATTAGGGAAAACACTTCGCTTAAGTGCTATGCTCTCCTTGATCGTACCCGGGGTAGGCAACTCTATTATCTTTAAGACTGCCTTTGAAAACCAGACGGTTCTTGTCGCTGAGCAGCCAGTTGTCCAGATTATCGAGGTGGATATAGTTACCCCCAACGCACCGAGAGTAAACACTGCCCAACAGTTTCAGATAAGATGCCGGTTGGCTAACCTTTCCGCTCCCCCCTTGGGCTCTCTTAAGCTCGGTCTTCGTAGCGATGGCTCGTCGGTTTTCGATTCCACTTTGACCCTTCTGAGTACCGATCCCTATGACACCGTAGAAGTATTCTTTGACGTTACCGCTTCGCAACAACCGAATGCCGGCGAGGTTTTTTGGGTCGACATATTGTCGACGGAGATTAGTCAGTTGCCGCCAGTCGATAACTTCGCTTTAGTGATTATAGAGAGACCTGCTGAATTGGAATTCCTTTACAGTTTGCTTGGTGTTGAGAACAGCCTTGTCAATCGTGGCGACGATTTTAATCTTACGGTAGAACTTCATAACTTAGGCGAGGCTGCAGTTTTGCCTGGAACTTATATGTTGACCACAGGAGGGGTTGATTTTGGCTTCGGTGATACTACAACTGGCGCCATGCCGGTAGATACCCAGATAAATTTCACCTTCAGGGCGCCATCGTATGACACCACCGTGACTTTTGTTTTCTCGCTGATTGACATTCCTCTCGATTTGAATACCAACAACACGGCAATTATGAATGAGACATCTTTTGAGTTTTCCATTCGGGTGGAGTCATTGCAGGCCGATCTTTTAGTTGAGCCGGAAATCATTGGTTCGAACCTGATTCTTCCGGGGCGTGAGAAAGGGCTTTTCCGACTTGACTTGACCAATCGCGGAGTTTCGTCAGTGACCGGAATTCGTCTTAACGAGATAGCCCTTTACTTCCAAGGGACCGATAATTCTCTGTTGGATGTTAGCTCCATGATTGATCCTGAGGACGCTGGTTTTTACGAAGACGGGGTGCCGGTTTCGATCACTTCATTCAGCAATGGCTGGCTGTTTACCACGTTCGACGGTTTCATTATCCAACCCGGTCAAACCCGTTCAATCGAGTTTGTCGCCGGATTCAAGGCAACTGTGCCGCCTTCATTTATTCTCGATCTTGAGCGACATCGTATCTTGGCCGTCTTCCTTGAGGGCCCCAACGCCGGAGAGACTGTTGAGATTTCGTCCAGTATTGGCGGCGAGTTCTTGATTCACCAGGTGTATGCTATCAAAGGAGGCACATTGGAGAAGTCGTTTGAGGTGGAAAATAATCCCTTTCATCCCGACGTTTCGGCTGCTCGGTTTTCTTATGAGCTGAGCGAACCGTCAATGGTGGAATTTAGAGTCTTTACTTTGACTGGGGAGGAAGTTTACTCAAAGGATCTGTCGGAGGGTACAGGTGGGACAGCGGTTGGAGAAAACGAGATTTCATGGGATGGATGCAATGATGCCGGGCGTAAGGTTAAAAGTGGCGTATACATTGTCTCCATTAGGATAGTTGGGACTGACGAGCAGGCGCGAATAAAAGTGGCGGTAGTAAAGTGACGCGAAAAGTACGTTATGTGCTAATGGTAACGGCGATACTCTCAAGCTGCTGGAGCCTGGCGGTTGCGGGTGATGCCGGGCAGGAATCACCTTTTTCGGTTGGCACCGGAGCGCGAGCTTTAGCTATGGGAGGCGGGTTTACGTCGCTGGCTGATGATGCTTCAGCCATTTTTTACAATCCGGCCGGCTTGCCTAATTTGGAATACCAGGAAGTTTCTTTTATGCACATGGCGCTTTTCGAGGGGACAATCTACGACTACGCTTCCTGGGCATACCCGGTACCCGCCCTGGGCGGGTTTGGCCTGGCGTATATGCGGATAGGCACCGGCGATATTGTCAAGCGAAGCGGTTTTGTCGAAATGGGACGTTTCGACTATTCTCATTCGCAGTTTTTGATATCTTACGGTCATCAACTACATGACGGCTTCGACTTGGGGTTCAGCCTGAAAATTGTGAATCAAACCCTTGATGATTACTCCGACTATGGAATCGGTCTTGATCTTGGTATGTTGGCTCATATTTATAGTGACCTCTCCGCCGGTGTCATCGTACGGGACATGATTCCCGCCTCTCTGGAACTTGATACAACTTCGGAGCATGCTCCTGTGTCGGTGGCCGGCGGTTTGGCGCTGAAACAGGTGAAGCTGTCAAGCCGGATGGATCTAACAGCGTCATTTGAACTGGAAAAGATTGAAAACAGAACAACCAAGGTTCACACTGGGGCCGAAGTCATCTTCGACAAAACTTACGCACTCAGAGCTGGGTATGATCGTGATAATTTCTCGTTCGGGGCTGGCGTGGCGTATGGCTGCCTGAAAGTGGACTACGCCTATAAGTTTCTGGACTACATTGAAGACAGCCACCGCTTCTCTCTGTCGTTTTTGTTGGGAACGCCGGTTTCGGAACAACTCCAGAGAAAACGGCTCGAGGAGCAAAAGCGGAGTTCGGTTTTGCTTGCCGATGAACGGCAGCGGCAATTTGAATTCTACAAAGAAAAGGCCGACACCTTTTATAATCAATTTCTTCTTGATTCCGCACTGACTTACTATCACCTTGCTCTGGCTTTTAACGAAGGCAACGAAGAGATTATTGGCACCATAGCAGCCCTTGAGAACGCTCGGCGGGTTCAACAACAGCAGGAACAGAAACTCCGCCTGACAGAACTGGAGTTACGAAAAACTATCAAAACGTACTATACACAAGCGCAAAGTTTCTTTGACAAAAAGTACTACCTCGCCGCACTGGATATGCTCGACCTGATATTTGATATTGAGTCGGAATACCCTGATGCCAAAAGACTTAAAGTTGAAATCGGGGATGCGATCTCATCAGAAATAAGCCTCAATCTTGAAATAGCCCAGGCAGCCGAACAGGAAGGCCGCTACGTCGAAGCCTTAGGAGCGTACGAGCACATTCTGGACTTAGACCCCTCCAATGAGGAAGTACAAAAAGCTAAGCAGCGGGCTGCTAAGCATCTGGATTTGGCCCAACAGTTGAATTTAGGTATGGAATTATTCAAAGCGGGTAAGTATACCGAAGCTCGGCAGAGGCTTAGGGCAGTTTTAGCTATTGACCCGTCAGAACCGGTCGCTTTAGAATACGTGAAGAGAATCAACCAAGCGCTGGCGAAGCCGCCTACACTTGATGACATACAAAAGGATAAGGCTATCTGGCAGTTGTATCTTGATGGCCTGCGGCTCATGCGCAACAAGGAATACCAAAAGGCCATCGAGGTCTGGGAAAAAGTACTGCAAGCGTATCCCAACAACAGGAATACCCTCAATAATATTGAGCAGGCACGGCTGCGATTGAAGTCTGAAGAAACCAAATAGCGCCGCACCGGCCCCGGTTTTTATTAGACTGGCGTGCCCGACTTAGCTACTTTTAATTTATGTTTCGTCGCCCGGTAAAAGAGGTAAACGCCGAATTTATTGCCGAGGAAAAGTACCTAGATAGTATTCAGCGAACCGTTCGTGAAAGCTGCGTTGCGGCTGGTTTGCCCCGAAAGGATGTGAACGCCGTCCTTCTGGCAATTGAAGAGGGGGCCACCAACATAATCCGCCATGCTTACCTCTACGAAAAAGGGACCATCCGTCTTCGTATTGTCATCTATAAGAGGTTGATTGTCTTTTCTCTGATCGATAACGGCCGGTCTTTTCAGCCCGATGGAGCTGGCCGTATTGACCTTGAACGGCTGGTGGAATCGGGGCGCAAGGGAGGGCTTGGCTTCTATATGATTCAAAAAATCATGGACTCAGTTGAATATATTTCGGCAGCGGGCTTTAATGAACTGCGAATGATCAAACGGATACGTTCTGTTCGTTCCGAAAGCCGGCCCTTTTTGCGGAGGCTGTTTACACTGCGGGTTAAGTTTTCGATATGGACTTTCCTCGTCGTCTCGGTGATTATCGCAGGTTCGTATTACTACATCGACCGCCAGACGTCGAAACAACTGTACTCACACCTGGATGACACCGTTCAGTCGCTGAGTAAAACCATCGCTGACCAGGCCGCCGGATATATAATCAACCGCCGCTCCGATGTGGAGTTCGACGAGCTCATTGTGAGTTACCTGCGGGCCAATCCTGAGTTGCGGCTGATTGTCCTGACGGATTCGACGGACCTCATTCTAGCCCATTCGGAGGATATCCGCAACATTCGAAAACCGTACCGGACCCCCAGTCTTGTCAAGGAACAGATAATTGGCATTCCTTATCGCTATCATGGTGTCACAGAACAGCTTAATTATCTCATGACCTCGATAAGAACCGGTGAAAGAATTCTTGGGGTTGTTCATGTAACTTACTCCTCAACATATATACATGACAGATTGGCACGAGCGCGTCGGAGAATCGCTGTCTTGAACTTGTTCTTGCTGCTTTTTGGAGTCTTGGGAATTTATTTTCTGTCCAACTACTTTGTCGATCCCATTGTCAAAATTACCCGCCGGGTGCGGCGCTTTACTTCCGGTGATCTGGAGACTGAACTGCCTCTTGAAGGAGCGGAGGAGTTTTTTGAGATTTCCAGGGCTTTCAATGAGATGATGACCCGCCTCAGCCGGGACCAGAAAAATATAGTGGCCAGAGAGACATTGGCCAAAGAGGTGGAACTTGCCTCCCAAATTCAGAAGACTTTGCTCCCCCGCCAACTCCCCCAGGTACCGGGCCTTGAGCTCGATGCTTTCTATCGACCTGCCTCAATAGTGGGCGGTGACCTGTATGACGTCTTTCAAATCAGCCCCCATCGGTACTGTTTCACTGTAGCTGATGTATCGGGTAAAGGAGTGCCAGCGTCGCTGGTAATGTCAATGCTTCGTACCGTTATCAAAATTCAATGTGCCGGTGCGGTTTCAGCTAAGGAATCGCTCATCAAGGTAAATGACTATCTAAAAGAGAACATTCCGGCCGGGATGTTTATCACAGTACAACTGATTATATACGACAGTAACTGCCGAGAAATCAACCTTGTCTCAGCGGGTCATAATCCGATGTTGCTTTACAGGGCTGCTACAGGGACTTTAGCCAAGGTCAATCCGACCGGAATGCCTCTTGGGATGCCGGTGACTCTGGGTCAGTCTTTCGAAAAAGGGCTGGAGCAGGTGAGTCTGACATTGGAAGAGGGGGATGCGTTTTTTATCTTCACTGATGGCGTCACTGAAGCAACCAATCGAGAGGGACAGCACTATGGCATGGAGCCATTGATAGAGTTTGTCAGCTCCGAGTTAGCACAGGATATCTCCAGTGAAATTAGCTCCTTGAGCAAAGCGCTGGTGAGTAATCTGGATGATTTTTCAGGTTTTGCCAAGCCGACAGACGATATCACGTTTGTCATTGCTCGCTCGCATGTGGGCAGCGGTGCGGTGACAACGAAACAGCCCCCCGCATCCCAATCATACCCTCTTGAAACCAAAAACCTGGAAAATACCACCCCGAATCTGCCCGAGGCCGAGTAGGGGGATGTCGGAAGTAAATCCGCACGGGTAGTACAAGCATCGTGCCCGTGAATCATAGAATGGAGAAGGCGTGTGCTTACATGCGGTGTTTATAGCTGCCATTTTTCTTAAGGATTACAATATATTCATACTTCATCGTAGTATCCTTTTGGCCCCTGATATTTGATGGGGAGTTTTCAGCAGGCATCCTCTTGCTTGATATTGCCCTGACAAGCGTTTTCTCGTGCTGGAAACCCTCATGCTCGAAGAAGTCGGCTGAAATCTTGTCTGTTGGTAACTCGATACCCTTTACCCGCCTATTACCAACAACAAAACACACGTAGCCACCCTTTTTCACTTTTCTCGCTACAAGTCGGATTGAGTCGAATAGGTCATCATAAAACGAAAACACCTCCTTTGCCCGTTTTTCGTCTTTGACCGCAATTTTGTCCAGAAATTTGTACAGCAACGGGGATGGCAAATAGTCCGAAATATCTTTTCGTTTACCCCCTAGGGAAGTCTTATCAACCCGTTCTTCCAAACCTAACCATCTGAGTGACAGTCTGGAAAACTGGCCATAGGCGACGGTTGTTTTCGAATCACCATACGGAGGTGATGTCAGAACCAGATCGATAGAGCCGTCCTAAACGGGTTATAGCGGAGAATGTTTCTTTCCTATGAGTGGGTGTTTGCTTCGTACAGCTGTTCTCTTCAAAAGACATTCTTATTCAATTTCAATTTTATCAAATGAATGGCTGCAATCGGCATCACACTTCGTACAGCGGATAATCCCAGCGTCGAGGTCGCGTGTGTAATCATCCTCATATTCAACAACTTTGCCTCTGTTGTTGATAAACCTGAAATAAGTCTCTGTGATTTCTTGTTTAAATTTGGTTCCACCACAGAGGGGACATATGATTTGCTGGACTTCTGTGTTTTGCATAATCACACCTCCGCTCTTGTAATTCCAAGAGCATCTACAATCTTTATTGTTTTGTGTAAATTCAGCAAGAGAATAAAACGAATGCCATCGGGGGTAAGATAGAATTTGTTGCCCATTTTCCCTGCTAATCCAATATCTATGGCATAATTGGAATACATTTTCATGCTATCGAGAGCTGTCTTCTTAGAACTCCACTCAAAGTACCTTCCTGAACTTGCCCTAAAATAGTCCATAAGAAGGTTAGCAGGAATAGGGTATGTGTTTTTTGATAGATTAAATAGAGCCTCAACGACGGTGTATATTCCAAATATTGCCCCACTTGCAAATGGGTTTCTGATAATTACATTTTGTAGTACTCGTGACTGGTCATTGGATATGAATTCCACCGGAGGTTGAAGGTCTTTATTCCAAACGAATCTTTTCCCAGTATCAGTAAGATTCCACCTTTTTCCTTCAGTTTCAGATACCAATAGCAATTCTTGAGCAAGTCTCAAATAGCTTCCAATTGTGCTCTTAGAAAGCCCACAGGTTTTCACCAATTCATCTTTTGATTTAGGATTTTCTAAAACATAGAGTAACCTATTTAACAAGTGTATATTCCATAATCCATGATTGGTAGGTTTTAACGTGATAAAATCTGCTAGGTTTTTCAACCTTGCAAAAAAACTATCTAATACAAGTTCAGGCGAATATTCTACTAAATGGACCCCTTTTTTCTCACATAAGGCTTTTTGATGTACTCTGGTTTCTATGCAAAGCAGGTAGGGAATAATTTCAGCATCAACCAATTTGTCCGATCTCTGAAGTTGTATTAATTCTGACGTGTAATCCCTTACTTGCTGTAAAAAGTCTTTGCGAAAACTGTCTACTTTTAGTTCAATCAATAATAATTTCTTACCAGTTATGAATAGCAAATCTATCTTATTTTTTGAAGGAAGAATCTTCTGGCGAGCGATCAGCGTTATGTCGGCTGATATTTCTAAAACATCTTTCAGTATATCAGGATAAGTAGCAAAAATATCTTCAATCTGGGACTCTCGTATATTCATGCTGCTCGTGCTTCCAGCTCTCATCTTTCTCCAAAAGTCCGCATACAAGTTGAGAAAGTTACTTTATCTTCCCAAGTCCTTTTCCTGTTGATTTAACCAAGATACGGCAAGTGTAGAAAGGGCTTCCCTTTCATAATCTCTAAATATTTTGGTTGCTGTCCGGTCCAAAGACACCCAAATCTTTCCAAAGTTATTATTTACGTATCGTGGTGCCGGTTTCAATTGCTCCCACGCCTCATCCAGTATGGTGTCCAGCGATGGAATAACATTTTTTGCCGTTTTAGTGAGTTGCTCCATCATTGAATGCTACCCCAACCGCTGCCCCTTGTCAATCACAATTTCCTGTTCCTGTCCGCTGACCACAGTCAAGCTGAGAAATCTTATTTCTTTTCAGCTCCTCTGACTCGTTGTTCAGAATCGATGTCGTCCCAGTTCAAAAGTCTTATCCAATCACCAATACGCTACTTACCCTTTTTTTCAGGAAGATTTTTCTTCTCGCTCAAGTCTCTAATCATTTCAATATTTTTAGTTGCCCGTTTCTCCCTGACCTCCTTAATTGGGAGCGTGGTCCAACGAAATAAGCGTATGACGTACTGATTGATGGAAAATATTTCGATATCATTGTCTGAAAGCGAACA
>CAZYRH010000072.1:0-12612 GCA_964650395.1 uncultured Ignavibacteriales bacterium | reverse complement strand
CGCCGTCGCCGAGGAACTTCTGTTCGGCCAACCCGAAAGCGGTGGAACGGTGCGTCACAAACATGTCGAACTCCTCAAAGGAGTTGGCGTCGACTAAAAGTTCAATTCGTTCCCGCGCGGTCAGCTTGCCCTTTTTGTGTTGGTCCTCGATGCGCTTCTCTCCACCGCCAAGTCTGGCTTTGGCTCGCATCTGCTCCAGACGATTCATTTTCTCTTCAATAGACATTGTCGTTCAACTCACACGTTCTGTCATTTCGTGGGCGGCAGATGTCCACATCTGCCCCGTTCAAGCAAGCATTGTCGGGTTTCTCATCCGCCTTTGGCGGATTCGGAACCCGACCTACTGTGCTATTAGCCGATACCGGTAACTATAATATTCTTTTCCTCCTGTTGAACTTTCCCAAAAGAGAGGTTTATGTCATGGTCAAAAGCCATGACAACTTTGTCACCAATAATCTCCGGCAATGCCTTGCGTTTCACTTCCATTGACTGAAGCGGGAAAAGGTCGGTGGCCGGTATGTATGGCACGCGCATGTGATGCGAAGTGCAGTAGATGTCGGCGTAGTACCACACTTTCTGACCGCCCGATTCCATTTGCAGGACATAATGGCCTTCCGTATGCCCACCGGTATAGACCGCTTTGATTCCCGGAAACAACTCCGTGTTGGCATCAATTAGTTCTACCTGGCTGGCATTTTTGAGGGCGTAATATCGCTCAGGAACGTACACCGCAGACGTTCGTTCGTTGGGGCGGATGGCAACTTCCCACTCTTCCTTGCTGATAAGGTACTTCGCATTCTTGAAGCGCGGTACAAACTCGCCGTCAACCAGCTTCACCGCGCCACCAGCATGGTCGGTGTGCAAATGGGTCAATATCACATAGTCAATGCCGTCAGTAGTAAGTCCCAATGAAGCCAGTCCTGAATCCAGATTCGAGATGCCATTGGCCGCATAGATCTTCTTTTCGCGATCTGACAAAGTATCGCCAAGACCAGCGTCAAAGATCATGTTTTTATCGTGCGCCTTAAGCACGAAGATGTTGGTTTTCATCGGGATGAGGTTGTTCTCATCGGCGGGGATCATCCGCTGCCAGAGAGTCTTCGGTATCACCCCGAACATAGAGCCGCCGTCGAGCCAGAACTGTTGCTCAACGAAGGAGTGTATTTCAAAGTCGCCGAATTTCATTAACGGCCTATAACATTACCTGCTATTACTAGGCGTTGCACTTCAGAAGTTCCTTCATAGATTTCAAGAACGCGCTGGTCGCGATACAGTTTCTCGATTGCTGAGAATTCTCCAATGTAGCCGTACCCGGCGTGAATCTGCATCGCTCGGTCGATACAGAACCCAGCCGTCTCCGAGGCGTACAACTTGGCGTGGGCTGCCTCCAGCGAGAACCTTTCTCCCTTATCTTGCATCATGGCCACTTTGTATGTCAAGCAGCGGGCAGCCTCCAGCCGAGTGGACATGTCGGCAATCATCCACTGGATTGCCTGCAGCTTGGCGATGGGAGCGCCAAATGCTACGCGCTTTTTGGCGTAGGCCACCGACTCGTCGAGGGCACGCTGAGCAACACCGACACCCTGTGCCGCCACACCGATACGAGCTGAGTCGAGCGTCCCCATGGCATAGCGGAACCCTTTGCCGATCTCACCTAACAGGTTCTCTTTAGGTACTTTGACATCCTTGAGTATGATGCCGCCGGTGGTGGCGGCGCGCATACCCATCTTGTGCTTGAGGGTCCGACTCTGCCAGCCCGGTTGACTGGTGTCATCAACAATCATAGCCGACAGCTTCGGCTGGTCTTTAATTTTGCAATAGAGAACAGCCAGATCAGCTATATCACCGTGCATGATGAAGATCTTTTCGCCGTTGACAACGTAGTGATCCCCATTTAGAACTGCTTCTGTCTGTTGGTTGGCCGCGTCGGAACCGGCGTTCGGCTCAGTGAGCACAAAGGCGGGAATGCGCTTGCCACTGGCACAATCGGGAACATACTTCTTCTTTTGTTCGTCACTGCCGAAACGCAGAATGGGATATGTTGCCAGCTCACCAACAGCACAGAGCAAGCCTACCGCCGGATCGTGGTAGCACAGCTCTTCAATAAGAGTGATATACTCAAGGTGCGATTTGGCTTTGCCACCAAACTCGGTCGGCATGGCGTACCCGATAAACCCCGCCGCACCAATCTTGCGGTAGAGGTCGACAGGGAACTTCCGCGGTTCGCCCATGCGGTCCAGCTCTTCACTTATGGGGTATATTTCCTTTTCGGCAAAAGCCTTTACCTCGTCCCTGACAGCCTGTTGTTTAGAGTCAATGTTATACGGCATATTTCCTCCTTGAGGGCAATTATGTTAAGTTATTTCTCTTGCTGTCTACAAACTCTTTTGCTCGGCTTTTTTCTTGGCGATGGCCTCCCTTAAAAACTCGATTGCCGCCTCGGTCGGGGCGCCGGGAGTGAAAATCTTCGCCACCCCCATCTTTTCCAGCTCTTCCTTATCTTCTTCAGGGATAATCCCGCCTCCGAAGAGCATGATATCCTCGGCGTTTTTCTTTTTTAACTCATCAAGGATTGCTGGAAACAAGGTCATGTGCGCCCCGGAAAGAATCGACACACCGATGACATCGACGTCTTCCTGGATAGCAGCATCGACAATCATCGAAGGCGTCTGCCGCAGGCCGGTGTAAATGACTTCCATCCCGGCGTCGCGCAAAGCTGCCGCAATCACTTTGATTCCCCGGTCATGTCCATCCAGACCGGGCTTTGCTAAAAGGACTCTGATTTTGTTAGGCATATATGTAAACCATCCTAATACGCTATTGAAGGGCCAGAGAATATTGCATCTCAAGCCGTTCAACATCTTCGATGTCCCATATTTCGAAAGTTACGTAACCAAGCCACCCGTTTTGTAATGGAGGTAATGAACCGGTTCCCAATGCAGGTAGTGAAGGTGTTTGCAAATCAATCATTCTGTTGTGGTAGAAGTGTGTTCTTATGTTGCTGAGAAACTTTTCACGATTCTCCATCTTACCGCAAAAAGGAAAAATGAATTTGCTTTGTTTCGTGTGAAACAGTGAATCGGCGTTCAACTCAGCCAGCGCCTTAATTGCGCGGGCAAATCGCGCATAGACACTAGAGTCCTTTGGATCAAACTGGGTGTTCTTCCAGAAGAAGTACATCTCCTTAGGTAGGAGAGATGCCAGAGGTGAACGACCGCTACCTGGAGTTGAGCTTTCGAACACCTTAAAGAACTCATTGTCACTCAAAGAACGAGTTGGTGAAATGTTCTTTACAGTAATCAGGTTAGAGATCCTTTTATTGAATCGAGTAACATCTTGCGGACTCACACCAGAAGGTTTTTGGAGTACCTCTGCCGACGTCTTTAATCTCTGTGCTTCTCCCTTGGACTCCAGGTATCTTTGCACAGGATTCCTTATGCTATCAGGGTTGCGGAAAATGTCGTTAATAGCCCCCGCAATATCTCTTTCAAATTTCCTAATAAAGTTCAAGTCTGTTTCGTGATACAAAAGCGCTCGGTCACCAAATTTGTCAAAGACAGCATCCTCATGCTTTTGGGTTATCAGAATTGTCCTATTGTGCCACGAATCTCTTAATCCTAATTCATAATAGACGTTGGAATTCCTGTCTGATAGGTCAGCTATGCATAAGAAGTCGGTGTGCAGGTGGGAGATGATGTCGTCCATGATTCCGCCTGCCTTAGTCTCTTCGTCAGCTCTGAAGCAACTTATGTCAGGATCAGCCTTTTGCACCGCGGGCTTGATGATATTCTCGTAAACGTTTTTCCACCGCTCGTAGCTACCATCCTCACGCTTACCTATGGGCATGATAACAAAACACAGTTTCTTCAAATCTTCGCTCATTTCAATTCCTACGACGGTTGCATCGCCCCCGCCGTTTCGACATACTCGCCCCAGACCTCGCGCAACACATCGCACATCTCACCGAGGGTGGCATATTTCCTGGAACAATCGAGAATGGCCTCGAAGGTGTTGCCACTGCCGAGGGCAGTTTCTTTTAAGTTTGCCAGTGCCGCGTGCACAACGCTGTTGTCGCGCTCGTTGCGTACCTTCTTGACAAATGCAGCTTGCTGCCGCTCGACCTCAGGTTCGATTCTCAGAATAGGTATCTCAATCTTTTCGCCTTCCATTTCGAAGTCATTGATGCCGACAATCTTGCGCTCGTTCTTCTCAATTTCCCTCTGGAAACGATAAGCCGATTTGGCAATCTCCCGCTGGAAAAACCCTTCTTCAATACAGTCGATCACGCCGCCCCGGCGTTCGATTTCCTCGAAATATTTTTCCGCCTCGGTCTCCATCCGGTCGGTCAGTGCCTCGACAAAGTAAGAACCGGCCAATGGGTCGATAGTGTTGGCAGTGCCGCTTTCATAGGCGATAATCTGCTGAGTGCGCAGGGCAATCCGAACCGCCTTCTCTGACGGCAGCGCCAGTGTTTCATCCATCGAGTTGGTATGCAACGATTGCGTCCCTCCCAGCACCCCCGAAAGCGCCTGCAGAGCTACCCGGACGATATTGTTTTCCGGCTGTTGAGCCGTCAGCGAGCATCCTGCTGTCTGGGTATGAAATCGCATAAGCCAGCTCCGGGGGTCCTTTGCACCATATTTGTTGCGCATCCGTTTGGCGTAAATCCGCCGCGCTGCTCGGTATTTGGCGATCTCCTCAAAAAAGTCCGAGTGGGCATTGAAAAAGAAAGACAAACGAGGAGCGAAATCGTCGACATTCTGACCTGCTTCAATAGCCGACTCAATGTACTGGAACCCATCCGCTAGTGTAAACGCTAACTCCTGCACCGCCGTTGCCCCGGCTTCGCGAATATGATAGCCGGAGATTGAGATAGTGTTCCATTGCGGGACGTGCTTGGTGCAAAATTCCATGAGGTCCGTGATGAGCCTAATCGAAGGGCGAGGCGGGTAGATAAATTCCTTTTGGGCAATGTATTCCTTGAGGATGTCATTCTGAAGTGTCCCCCGTACTTGGTCGAACGGCACTCCTTGCTTTTCCGCCACCGCTAAATACATGGCCAGAAGCATCGAAGCGGGAGAGTTGATAGTCATGGAAGTTGACACCTTGGCCAGGTCAATCCCGTCAAAGATAATCTCCATGTCGGCTAACGAATCAACCGCCACGCCGCACTTGCCAACTTCTCCCAAAGAGCGCATGTGATCCGAGTCATAACCCATCAGGGTCGGCAGGTCAAACGCAGTCGACAGGCCGGTGCCCCCCTGCTTCAGAAGAAACTTGAACCGCTCGTTGGTTTGTCTGGGGGTGCCCATACCGGCAAACTGCCGCATTGTCCATAGCCTAGTCCGGTACATCGTATGATGAACGCCGCGAGTATATGGGTACTCACCGGGCAGGCCTATATTCTCCCAGTAATATTCGTCCCGGTCAGCCCCCTTGACCGAGTCAGGGGTGTAAAGCTCATCTATGTCAACGCCGGAAATAGTGAAAAAGCGCGGCAACGACTTCTTAATGCGGATTTTAGTCGCTGCTTTATCCCATTCAGACAGTCGGACTCTCAGCGTTTCAAGGAATTTCTTGCCGAACATATTTTTACTCCAATCTGAACATTAAGATAAATGATAAGCAAAGCTTTAAGGAAAATCAACCTGGCTGAGGGGTGGCAAATAGAATTTGAATTTGCGCTTCTATCAGCGACGGTGAGATTCCTTGGGGGTATAATGCCAAAAGTTATTCGTCAGATGAATTCACGGCGGACAGTTTGAGCAGTTTCCGGCTGGCTGTGTACGGGTCGGTTTTACCATTGTATATCTCAGAAATGATTTCGTCGATGTCAACAATTCGCGTCAACCTCTGCCTAATTGCTTTGTTTATATGGTCTTGCAGTAAAGACAGCAACTTCCTTTTCACCTGATTTATACGGTGATGCTCAAACTGACCGTTCTCACGAACGAACGTAATGTATTCTCTTATATTGGCGTGCAACTGGTCAATATTCTTGTTGTTGATCGCTTCGGTAGCTATGACCGGCACTGTCCAGACAGCACCCTCTTTCTTTTGGTTACCCAATGCTTGTTCCAGGTCGAATATAGCCCTTTCCGCTCCGGGTCGGTCAGCTTTATTGACACAGACTATGTCTGCAATTTCAAACAAGCCGGCTTTCATTGTCTGCACAGCATCGCCAGATTCCGGTACTACCACCACAACTACTGTGTCGCACGCATCGACAATGTCTAACTCCATCTGCCCCACACCGACTGTTTCCATGAGGGTAACATCAAAACCGAAAGCGTCATACACTACGGCTACATCCCCGGCGGCAATGGCAAGACCACCGCTAGCTCCCCGAGTGGCCATCGATCGGAAATAGACCCGCCCGTCAGAGGGGAACTCACTCATGCGGATCCGGTCGCCAAGGAGAGCCCCGCCGGTAAAGGGAGAAGAGGGATCAACCGCAATAATACCCAATTTTTTACCGGATCTCAGGAATTCATGTGTGAGACTATTAACAAGCGTAGATTTGCCTGCGCCCGGAGGTCCGGTAATGCCGATTCGAAGGGAATGACCAACTTTTTTGTAGAGTTTTCCAATGAGGTTTTGGTAGTTGTTTTCCCTGTTTTCCACAAAGGACACGATTTTGGACAAAGCCCGGATGTCCCCCCTGTGGAACCGTTCGAGAATTTCCATGACCTTTTACTATGCCGGTGCCGTACCTGCAGTCAACCGAATATCCTTCAGGCGGATTTGCTTTCGGGTTATACCATTGTAGGTATTATACTCTATCACATAGGCAATATCCACCAGGCATCCCTTGGAAGAGATAAGCCTGGCCATATCCCCAAAACCAAAGCCGATTACATCGAACACTGCGTGACCTTTGCGCACCAGCATTTTCAGGTGATTGTTTCCGACCGTGTACGGCTGACCGACCGCCTCGCAGTTGCGGGTCAAAAAGACGGGGCGCATATTTTGAGGGCCAAAGGGGGAAAATGCCTCGATAGCTTCCATGAAAACATCGTCGATATCGGACAGTTCGATTTCAAGGTCAATGTTCAATTTAGGCTTAATGTCCTCTTCACTCAGAAGCTTGTCGGAAACCTCCAAAAATTTTCTACGAAAGGCAGCAATGTTATGTCCCTCAATAGAAAGTCCAGCAGCATACTTGTGACCACCGTATCGCAGGAGTAAATGCTCACATTCCTTGAGAGCTTCACATAGGTGGAACCCCGGGATGGATCGAGCCGATCCCTTGCCTACATCATTTTCTATGGAAATCATAACGGTTGGCAGATTGTGCCGTTCCACAATGCGGCTGGCTACAATGCCAATCACGCCCTGATGCCAACCCTCAGCTGCCAGGACAATTGCCCGATCATTGCTCAGGTCTACAGTCTCTTCGATTTGCTCCAGAGCTTCTCGAAGGGTACGTTCGTCAATTTCCTTTCGCCGTTTGTTTTCACTGTCAAGCTTGCGAGCAATCTCAGCAGCGACCCGTTCATCACGGGTGGACAGTAGGCGTATCGCTTGACGAGCATCACCAAGACGTCCTAAAGCGTTTATTCGGGGCGCCATGATAAAAACCACCTGACCGGTGCTGATCTCTTTTCCCATAAGTCCTGAGACAAAGGCCAGAGATTTCAGGCCGGGCTTAGTAGTGCGGGAAATTTGTTTAATACCAAACCTGGTCAGTATGCGATTTTCGTTGACCAGCGGGACAATGTCAGCGGCAGTGCCTAGGGCCACCAGGTCAAGATGCTCTTCCAGCTCGCGCTCGTCTTGATGAAATGACATATACAAAGCCTGGGCAAATTTGAACGCCACACCAACGCCGGATAATTCACTGGCATACCCATAAACGTCTATTTTGGGATTGATCACTGTATACGCTTGGGGCATCGCTGCCCCTGGTTCATGGTGGTCGGTAACGATGACGTCAATCCCCAGCGAGGTTGCGTAAGCTATCTCCTCCACGGCCGTAATACCGGTATCAACGGTAATAATGAGTGTAGCTCCACGCGCTTTCGTTTCGTTGATGCCCTCTTTGGATAACCCGTATCCCTCAACCAGACGATTTGGTAGATAGAATTCAACTTGGGCGCCCAGTTTGTTCAAGACCATATACAACAGGGCAGTAGCCGTAATACCATCAACGTCATAATCGCCGTATATAACAAGCCTTTCATTGTCAAGTAAGGCGCGCGTAACTCTCTCAACGGCCTCTTTGACACCTGATAGCTCGAAGGGGTCGGTCAGGTTAGAAAGCTGTGGGTTGAGAAAACGGGTGATGGCTTCCGGTGTGTTGAGATTTCTGTTAAACAGGATTTTAACCACATTCGGCGACAAGCTTGTTTCTGACACCAAGCTTGTTACCAACGCTGGGTCCGGTTGGTCAGCCAACACCCATTTAAGGGGTGTTTTCCCACGACGCCAGCTCATAGAAGCCTCCATCTATTTGAAGGCTTGGAAAGCAGAAAGTAAGCCGAGTTCTGTAACCCGCCAAAGGCGAGCAACAGTCATTTATCTTAACAGCCGGTTACCCGGCTACTCGGTGCGACCCACCCGGGAATAACAACGGAGCGAATCAACTCCTTTTCCCTTACTTGGTCTTGCTCCAGGCGGGGTTTACCCACCGGCGGCATTACTGTCACCGGTCGTGGTCTCTTACACCACGATTTCACCCTTATCCGCCAACGGCGGACGGTATAGTTTCTGTGGCACTTTCCGTCGGATCACTCCGCCCCGGCGTTACCGGGCGCCTTGATTCTACGGAGCTCGGACTTTCCTCACCCGCCTTCGGCGGGCGCGACTGTTCCTCCTACTTTCACAAGCATTCGTTATACGTAAAAACTACTAACGTCCATACCAAAAGAAAACTAAGACATTCGCCGGTAATTCGGAGCCTCTTTCGTAATCGGGACGGAATGGGGATGAGACTCGACCATGCCTGCCGAGGTAATACACAGCAACTGAGATTTCTGCGTCAGTTGGTTCAGATTCTCCGCACCACATATTCCCATACCGGATCGCAAACCGCCGACAAGCTGATAGACCGTATCATCCAAAAGCCCTTTGTAAGGGATCCGTCCTTCAACTCCCTCAGGGACAAGCTTGGCCGGTTCCTCAAGGTGCTGCTGGAAGTACCGGTCCTTGCTGCCTTCCTTCATGGCACTGACGGAACCCATGCCACGGTAGGCCTTAAACGACCGACCTTCATACAGTATCGTTTCGCCCGGCGACTCTTCAACTCCAGCGAACAACGACCCAATCATCACGGCCTGTGCGCCACAAGACAGGGCTTTGGTTATATCACCTGAATACCGGATCCCGCCATCCGCAATAACCGGTGTACTGCTCTTCGAGGCTGCTTCAACGGCGTTCATGATGGCGGTCACCTGAGGCACACCGGCCCCGGTGATGACTCGTGTCGTGCAGATAGAACCCGGGCCTACACCCACCTTCACGCAGTCTGCTCCGGCATCAATCAAGGCCTTCGTTCCTTCCCTGGTGGCGACATTGCCGGCTATGACAGGAACATGGCTGAACTTTCTTTTCAAGAACGTGACAGCCCTTACGACACCTTCACTATGTCCATGAGAGCTATCAACAACTAAAAGGTCGACTCCAGCATCTACTAAGTTCTCGGACCGCTGCTCCAGGTCAGTTCCGACACCGATGGCTGCAGCCACCCGCAGACGCCCCCGCTCGTCCTTGCAAGCGTTCGGGTACTGGATATTCTTCATGATATCTTTAACGGTTATCATTCCCTTGAGCATGAAATTCTCATCGACAATCAACAACTTTTCGATCCGATGCTTGTGGAGAAGCTCTTTGGCAGTGTCGAAATCGGTACCTTCCTTCACTGTCACGAGCTTTTCGGTCGTCATCACTTCAGAAATGGGACGACCGGGATCTTTGTGGAAGCGCAGGTCGCGATTGGTCAGAATGCCAACCAGTTTCCCCTCCTGAGTGATGGGAATGCCGGATATGGAGAACTTAGCCATCAATGATAAGGCATCGCCGATTGTTTTATCAGGAGGGAGAGTGATAGGGTCAACTATCATTCCGGACTCTGACCTTTTAACTTTATCCACCTCACTTGCCTGGATTTTTGGGGGCATGTTCTTGTGGATGACGCCGATTCCCCCCTGGCGGGCAAGGGCGATCGCCAAACGGGATTCTGTGACTGTGTCCATGGCAGCAGAGAGGAGCGGTATATTCAAATTGATGCCGGGGGCAATGACGGTAGAGACATCTACATCACGTGGAAGTACCCGCGAATGTCCGGGAACCAGCAGCACATCGTCAAATGTAAGGCCTATCCCTTCTTGAATCTTTGTCATTTTTCCTCTCCGGGTATCAATTGCACACTTCCCCTAATTAAGGTCTCTCAGTCCGACTGCTCAACATCCCAATATAACAGGCAGCCACAACTGTCACAGGTATGAATCTTATCCCCTCTTCTAATTTCCTGTACCTTTTTGGGAGTAAGCGCATTGTGACAAGCGCTGCAGGACCGTTTCCTGACCGGAACCACTACTGTGCCTCCCTTGCCACGGTGAACTCGTTCATACACCGTGAGTGTCTGCCGGGGAATAGAAGACGTAATCGCTTTGCGCTCATTCCCCTTGCTTAGCATCTTGTCGCCAATGGAATCAATCTTTTCCTGGAGGACCTTGAGTTGCTTGGTATCGTTTTCTTCAGTTTGAGTCAGTTTCTCCTTGTATTCCGGGGCCTCTTTTTCCAGTTGTGAAATCTGTTCCATTGTTTCTAAAAACTCGCTCTCTTTCTCTGATATCACCGATTTCACCGTATCGATTTCAGAAACCAGGGCGTCATATTCCTTGTTGGTCTTAATTGTCATCATCTGCTGCTGGAACTTCTGAAGTTCAGCTTCCCTGGTATTAAGTTCCAGTTCCAGTTTTTTCTGCTTTACCTTTGCCTCCTCAAGCTTTGCTGAGGCATAATTGAATTTATTCTTGGCATCATCAATTTCGCGGCTGAGGTTTTCCATCATGTCCGGGAGATATTCTTTCGAACGTTCCAATTCATCGAGATCGTAGTCGATAATCTGAAGCTCCAAAAGCTTCTTGAGATCACTCAGCATCGGGACCTCCTTCAACTGTGTATTCATACTCATAGATGCTCCAAACAAAAAACGCATTCCTCAGGAATTCCGAGTGAATGCGTCATAAGACTTACTTCCCCGCGGCAGCTTCCCCACAAGGTTTTGGCGGGTAAGGCGACACCTCGAAGAATGAATTGACACTGATAAAAATTCATTATTTCAAAAAACATGGGCAATACTGGATTTGAACCAGTGACCTCTCGGATGTGAACCGAACGCTCTAACCAACTGAGCTAATTGCCCGTCATCAAGTCCCTTATCAATATGGGCCCTGCAGGACTCGAACCTGCGACCCGCTGATTATGAGTCAGCTGCTCTAACCAACTGAGCTAAGGGCCCTTTTCGGGTCTAATCTTAATATATAAGCCCAAATAGCCAATCGGTCAAGTCAAATAAAATATTATCAATCAAAAAAACTTTTAAATATTCAGTCACAAACAACTGATTCTCGTCGCCGATTTCCGAAAACATCAGCAGCAAATATAATCGTCATTACATATTTAAAGTATCGGCAATCCAACAAATGGCTCAAAGAATTTCCTGGCTTTTTAGCTTCACAATTGTATCTACGAACATGTTGGTACTTTTTACTCTATGGCAGAGATCAAAAACTCAGCGTTAAGCGGTTCTCTTAGACTTATTGAGATCACTTCCGACTTGGTGCAAAACTGACCCTAAAGAAAATTGTACTCTTCAACCTCACGGGGGAGTCTTTCAGAGCTTGTGACCTGGCCAAACTTTTTGTAGTTTACTGAAAAAGATTACCTTTAGTGTAGTATAACCGATATGAACACTATGCTCAATAATAGAAACCACCTTTCACTTGTCATTGTTATTCTGACAACGGCATTTATGCTACCGGCACTTGCCCAGGATTCGGTGCAGGTCTACCTAAAAAAGGGCGGCCGGGAATTGATGGATAAAAATTACACCAAAGCTTTGAAAAACTATGAAAACGTCCTCAGGCTTGATCCTGACAACTTCGAAGCTATCAAGAACCTGGGTGTAATTCATTCTGCCCTTGGACATCAGAAACAAGCGCAAGTCTACTTCAAGCGTGCCTATAAAATCAACCCCCTTGAGCCGGAAGTTAGCAATAATCTCGGCGTAATTTTCAGCAGCGAGGGCAATACCTCTGAGGCAGTCAAGTATTTTGAAGCAGCAGTGAGACTTGATTCAAACAACGCTGTCTACCTTTCCAACCTTGGAAACGAATATTCAAAAATGGGCCGCATCAGTAAGGCTCTTCCGGCACTCCACCGAGCGCTCGAAATCCAGCCCGGCAACGCGGTTATTTCATTCTCACTGGGGAACTGTTATGCCATCGCGAACAGCCTTGACAGCGCTGAATATTATTATGAGCGCAGCGCTGCAACGGGGGGAAAAGACGCCCAACTGTTTTATTTTCTCGGGACCGTTAAAAGACGCCTTGGCAAAGCAGACGAAGCCAAGCGATACTTCAAAAAGGCTCTAATGTACAACCCCAG
>CAZYRH010000071.1:0-12646 GCA_964650395.1 uncultured Ignavibacteriales bacterium | reverse complement strand
CCGGTACATTCACAGCCATAATGGAATAATGAACCGAACCGATTATGATAATACCATTAAACTGATCGCTGAAGTGATCAAGAAACTTGACAAGAAAACAGTCGACTCGCTGGCGGAGAGATAGAAGGCTATGGCGCTCAGATTCCGAAACACCTATTCTCGACAAAAGGAAGAATTCCGTCCAATCGAACCCGATAAAGTTAAAATTTACACCTGCGGCCCGACTGTGTACGACTACGCCCATATCGGCAATTTTCGCACTTACATGTTTGAAGACCTCTTGCGGAGGTACTTGAAATACAACGGGTACGAGGTTATTCAAGTAATGAATCTTACTGACATTGATGACAAAACGATACGCGGCTCTCAAGCAGAAGGAGTGCCGCTTCAAGAATACACTGTTCGATATATAAAGGCCTTCTTTGATGACCTTGATACTCTGGGCATTGAGAGAGCGGAGGTGTACCCGCGGGCCACGGAGCATATCCCGGAAATGGTGGGAATAATCAGGAAACTGCTCGATAGAGGCAAAGCCTACGAAATAGACGGCAACTACTATTACAAGATTGCCGCCTTTCCCGCCTACGGAAAGCTGTCAAATCTCGATATGGAAGGGCTAAAGCCCGGTGCTCGCATCGCAACGGATGAGTACGAGAAGGATTCGGTCAGTGATTTTGCTCTCTGGAAAGCGTGGGACCCGGAGGACGGTGAAGTCTTCTGGGAAACGGAACTGGGCAAGGGTCGCCCCGGTTGGCATATTGAGTGTTCGGCGATGTCGACGAAGTATCTCGGCAATCACTTCGATATTCATACCGGCGGAGTGGACAACATATTTCCCCACCATGAGAATGAGATTGCCCAATCTGAAGGGGCGACCGGAGAGAAGTTTGTTAACTACTGGCTGCACAGCGAGCATTTGATTGTCGAGGGTCGCAGGATGGGCAAGTCGCTGGGCAACTACTACACTCTGCATGATCTTCTCGACAAGGGGTATTCAGGTGTAGCCGTCCGTTACCTGTTGATTGCCACGCACTACCGTCAGCAGCTTAACTTCACTTTCCAGGGGCTGGAATCGGCCGCCAACGCTCTCGAACGCTACAACGACTTTATCTCCAACCTGGCCGAATATGCGGGTGGGGTCTCCGACGGCACCGCCGGTGACGTCATCAAAAGCGCTCGCAGCGCCTTCGAGGAAGCTCTTGATGACGACCTGAACGTCTCGGCGGCACTGGGTGTGATTTTTGACTTCATCCGTGATATCAACCGCCTTAAAGCGGAGGACAAACTGTCCACTGAAGAACGCAACAGTGCCCTGGAGGCAATTCGAAAGTTTGATACAGTGCTGAACCTTACCTATCTGCCACAAGAGATAGACGCTGAGATCGAGGTGTTGATAAAGCAAAGAACTGAGGCCAGAAAGAATAAGAACTATGCCCTGGCCGATCAGATCCGAGACGACCTTCTCAAACGGGGAATCGTTCTCGAGGACACCCCCGGAGGGGTAAAGTGGAAGCGGAAAATGTGATGTTTATATAAGAGCGGGAGACAAGCCTCCTCTCTTCGCAAGGTATGGTTTCCATCTTGTGACACAACCACACAAAAGCCCTGACCTACTTCTTGAGAGGAAACCCACCATGAGCGGTGAACTCTGACCAACCGACGTATAAAAATAAATCAGGCGACACCTGTGCAAATCGTTCTTGCAACTAACAATGAAGACAAGATTCGGGAGATCAAGCACCTGCTCGATGACCTGCCGGTGACAATACTCACTCGGGATGATTTCTTGGAATTTCCTGACATTGAGGAAATCGGTGCTACTTTCGAAGAGAACGCCCGGCTCAAAGCCAACACCATTGCTAAGTTCTGTGATCTGCCCGCCCTAGCCGATGACAGCGGCCTCGAGGTCGATGTCCTGAGCGGTGCGCCAGGGATATATTCATCACGTTACGCGGGTGAGAATGCCACCTATGCTGATAACAACCGCAAGCTGCTTCAACAACTGGAGGGCGTTCCGTATGATAAGCGGACGGCCCGATTCCGCTGTGTGATTGCGATTGACTGGGCGGATGGCATTACTGAGACGGTCGAAGGTATTGCGGAGGGGTACATAACCGAGGCCAGCGCCGGCATAGAGGGCTTCGGCTATGACCCGGTCTTTTTTTACCCGCCCAAGAGCAAGCGCTTCAGCGAGATGACATTAGAGGAAAAGAATCTTGTCTCACACCGGGGTAAAGCGCTGCAAAAAGCACGGGATGTAATTATCAAGCGCCTGAATCAGATACGAGAACCATAAACCGAGTTCCACTTGTCGGCCATTAAGCCTCGTCATGGGGGAAGAAAAAGCCGGCAGGCCTTCCGTTAGGGTGACCTGCCGGCAGATTGTCATCTAAAGAGAAGCACAACCAAGGTTGTCACATCGGCAATGTTGACAGCTCCGTCAGCGTTGACGTCAGCGGTTTCCATCACGGGTGGGGCAGCGCCTCCGAGGAAAAGATAGTCGACCAGGAATGTCAAGTCGGCAAAATTAACTTGGCCGTCGAAATCGACATCGGCTACCAACAGCCCGCCAATTGTCATCTCTCCAAATACCGTGAAGGGACTGCTGTCAAAGAATTCACCGCTTACCATGTACGTATGCGCAGCAGTGTCGAAAATAGGCAGATAGCCCTGGACCAATTCGCCTGCTGAAAAAGTAATTTCCATCACTTGGCCGGTAAAACCAGGCCATCCGGACAAGACCTGGGCGGAAATAGTCGTGATAGTATCGTTGACATGAATTGTAACCTGGTCAATATCTGTTACATCTCGGTCAGTAAAGTCGCCAAAACGTACTGTCGCTACCGTTGTGTCGGGAAGATAGGACCAATAAGCAGAAATGGTATCAGGAGATATGTCTGTGTGGGAGCCTGGATATCCATTGAGAAGTATAGAAGTTTCGATGCGCAATAACCCGTAATCGGAAGTATAGGCTTCCTCCAGCAGTCCGTTACCCGTGTAGGTCAAAAGAGAACCGGGAGCGAAGACGGGCGGAGAGTCTGAGAAGACTTCGTCGCTGGGAAAAGCCAAGACACGAGTATGTACGCCGTCAAAATGGTAGAACAAATCCAGCTCTGCCACCAGGGATGTGGGGACAATATTTCCTCTTAACACCAGATAAGCCGCCGTAAGGCTGTCAGGGTAGCTAATGCTTACCAACTTTGAAGTAGCATCCTGAATGAACACTGCCGTATCGAGCGATGATTCACCAAGCTTGGGGTAGGGAAGTGCGTCGCCAATAGTAATCCGCCAGAGGTAGACAAGGTCGTCAAGAGTCAGTGTAACGCCGTCCGCATTTACGTCAGTAGCCTGTACTTGAAGCTCCTCATCGACGGTAAAAACTTCCAGTCCGTACAGGAAGTAATTGGTGAACAGCACCCAGTCAGCGACCTCGTTGGGTTGGCCGTTCAGGTTTATATCACCACGATCGCCAAGGCTATCGGAGCATATAATATCTATTCCGCCGTTGTAGAAGTCAATAATGCGGATCGAAACAGTATCAACACAGCTGTCTGGAGCACCAAAATGGGTGGGGAACGGGGAGTCCTGATTTATTTGTTCGTAGTAGCCAATATAATCATAGACATCATTGGAGATAAAAAGGGAATCACCGATTTTCGAGGAAAACGCGTTGTCCCCGCAGTCATACCAGATGAAGCGGATCGGTACAAATTGGCAGTCAAGGGTCGAGTCATTGGTAACATAGAATTGCAACCGGGCCAGCTCACCGGAGCTGTTGGCATAGCAGCTTGGGTAAATGGGGCCATTGTTGATATCAGCGACTGCTACGAGACGGACAGTGCCCGAAGGACAGATTAATCTGCCGCACGTATCACCTGCGCCATAACGGTAGGCGAAATACTCCCAGTCGCAATCGCTCGGAAGTTGTCCTAGCTCGGCGCCGAGCAGCACGAATGCTGCCGCATCGTATTCCATCAGCAAATCGAAGCCACCGATTTCGAAAGTAGAATCATCGTTTGTCCAAGTAATACCAACCTCGACTGGCTGTCCGAGGTATGCCTTCTGGGCCACCTCAATCTTGACTGACGGCACATCGGCTGGTTGAGACGAGACTGCCGCCAAGGGCATGATAAGCCCCGCGGAAACCAGCAGTAGGCACCAAGGCACAAAGCACCTTCGAGTCTCTCTAATTGAGACGCTACGTTTTGACATACGCTTCTCCTGTTTTTTGGGTTCTTTTCGGTTAGTCAAACACAATAGCGCTGAAACGATGCAGTAACCCTTATTGAAATATGAAGTCTAAGCTACTTCTTGTTGGTACTTACACTTGTATTAAGTTTAAGGAAAATATATCAAAATGTCAAGCGATTTTTGCAATTTGTGTGCGGAATTTCGATTCCCTACCTCATCAAAATCTTTTTCAAGTCCGGTGTCTCCATATTGCGACATGGATGTCCTTAATTCACCATAGAATCGAATCGGGAAGCAAAGGCAGTAACGGCACCGTTTGACCTCTGCAACTATGAAGATTTAACACGTAAAGTAAGCGCTTTTGGGTGGTTAGTAAGATAACTTTTTTTGTTTCTTTACCAACCAGCTTCTGATATATTTGCCCTCAGCAGACAATATTGAAGGAGGAGCCTATGCCGGTGAGGAAACGGACTAAGCTGAAAAAAACGCGTGAACTTACAGCAAAGGAGCTGGACTATCGGGTCAATTTTCGACCCGCGGGGGCTAAAACATCTGATGATATCAAGCCCTGTTTTGGTGTTATTGGACAAGAACGAGCTATCGAATCCATAAAAACCGGTTTGAATGTCAAGAGTTTGGGGTACAACATATTCGCAACAGGTCTTACAGGCACCGGACGTACCGCTACCATCAAGTACCTTCTTGAACAACTCGACAACGAAAAGCTAGCGTTGCTGGATGTCTGTTATGTAAACAATTTCAAAAACGAGGATAACCCGCAGATAATCACTTTCCAGGCGGGTGACGGGAGACGCTTTAAGAAGGACATGAGTTACATCATCAGCTCGATTCGTAAAGCTGTCCCTAAAATATTTCTGTCAGAGGATTACAAAGATAGACGCAGCCGCATTGTGCGGGAGTTCGAAGGTCGGCAGAAAAAGTTGATCCAGGCATACGAAGAGAAGCTGACCAAAGCGGGCTTTGTCATGGTTCAGGTTCAGTCGGGGTTGGGGGTTCGCAATGAAATCCAGCCTTTAATTGACGAAGAACCCACCTCGCTGGAGCGTCTGGAACGCTTGGCTAAGGAGGGGAAGTTTTCACTTTCGCGACTCGACGAGCTTCACCGCAAGTGGGATAGTCTGCGTCGCGAATTCGATCTCACCACAGTAGAATCGAAAAAGCTCACCAATAAATTGGAAGATGCACTGGAAAAACTCAATTATTCCATAATTTCGCCGCTGATTTCTGACCGCACCAACGTACTGAAAAAGCGGTATCCCGATGACAAAGTGGTAAACTACCTCGAACAGGTGGAGGAGGCACTGCTGAGTGATCTGGACCGGTTTCGTGAAGCGCAGCCTAGCCAGAGTGAGCAAGAGCCTCCGGCCTACCGGAAAAGGGAACCATTCGAGGAGTTTTCAGTCAATCTCATTCTTGACAACGCAGAAACGAATCGGCTTCCGGTCATAATAGAAAAATCCCCTTCTTATAAAAATCTTTTTGGTTCGTTAGAACGTGTAGTTGACCGCTTCGGATATTGGCGCACCGATTTTACCCGTATTTTTTCCGGTTCACTGTTACGGGCTTCCGGTGGCTTTCTCGTTGTCCACGCCATGGATGTGTTGATGGAACCGGGCGTGTGGATACATCTGAAAAGAGCACTGAGGAACCGAGAGATAGAAATAGCCGGCTACGACCCATTCTACATGATGGCCGGGTCAGGCATCAAACCAGAGCCTATCCCTCTTGATGTAAAGGTGGTTCTGGTGGGAGAGCCTGAAACTTACCAGTTGCTGTGGTATCTGGATGAGGATTTCAAGAAGATATTCAAAGTAAAGGCTGAATTTGACAGCGTAATGAAGTTGACCAAACGCAAACTCGTCAGGTATTTTGAATTTGTACGGCGGGTTATACAGGATGAAAACCTTCCCTCATTTGAACTTTCCGGTATGCAGGCGGTTGCCGAGTATGGATTGAGACTGACTGGTCAACGGGACAAACTGAGCACTCGATTCTCCTCTATCGCTGATATCATCCGCGAGAGCGCCTTTTGCGCCCAGCAAAAAAAGGCTTCGAGGGTAACTCGAGATCATGTCTACCGTGCCATCGACGAGAAAAAAACACGTGTCAATCTGATCGAGGACAAAATCCAAGAGTTGTTTGACAACAACACCCTGCTTGTCTCTACTACAGGTTCGGCTGTCGGACAGATCAATGGCCTCTCAGTATACGACCTTGGTGAATACTCGTTTGGTAGACCGACAAGGATTACCGCCAGCACCTCGCTGGGAAGAGCCGGGGTTATCAACATCGAACGCGAAGCCGAGTTGTCGGGACCTATTCATAATAAGGGAGTACTGGTGTTGACAGGTTACCTGCGGCATATGTTTGCTCAGGACAAGCCGCTGGTCATGTCGGCCTCGCTGACATTTGAGCAGTCATACAGCGGTGTGGACGGCGATTCCGCCTCCTCCACTGAGATCTTCGCAATCCTTTCTTCGCTGAGTGGTATACCCATCAAGCAGGGCATCGCAATCACTGGCTCAGTTAATCAGAAAGGAGAGATTCAACCAATCGGAGGGGTCAATGAAAAGATCGAAGGTTTCTTCGACGTGTGTAAAAGCAGGAAAATCACCGGTGAACAAGGGGTGATCATCCCCTACCAAAACGTTCGTGATCTTCTTCTACGACCTGATGTTATCAAAGCTGTCGAAACGGGGAAATTCCACATTTACACCATCAAAACTATCGATGATGGGATCGAGATCCTGACCGGTATGCCCGCCGGTCGGCGGCTGTCGAACGGAAGATTCTCGGCTGGCTCGGTCATGGCTGCAGCTGATGAAAGGCTACGAACGATGGCGCTCACGCTACAACGCTTCGGCCGCCGAAACCATGATGAGGATGAAGAGCAAAACGAGAAAGGCCGGAAGGCACTATCAAAGCTTGACAAGAAGAAGATGCGGAAGTATTCCAGACATTGAATACACCTATTAACTAGTGTGATGTCCCAGAAATACATGCTAATAAAAAAAGCAGCAAATTAAATCGTGGCATGGGCATCTTGCCCATGATTCACGGGCATGATGCCCGTGCTACTGCAAAAGAATATGTGAACATATATTTGGGACGCAACACTAGAAAGGGTCAACGGCATCCAATCTTCACTTATGAGAGGACTTTTATACATCCTCGCATGTGCTCATCAAAAACAACATTAATACTCATTTTTTTCTTGACAATGATTTTTTGAAACGACATTCTTTTTTGTAACCTAATTAAGATGGAGGATGTTTAATGCGCAAAGCTAAAAAAGCAAAAGAGAAGAAGGTGCGCTGCGCTGCGAAAACCAAGGCGGGCAAGCGGTGCAAACGGTTCACCGACGGAAAGAGCAAGTACTGCTCACTGCACAAAAAACGTAGATAGATTCCACATCCCACACAAGACGCGGTCGTACCAACGACCGCGTTTTTTTATGATCCGTTCGTTCGCTCTCGCGTTCATGAAACAGTCACACTTCTGTTGAAAAAGTCCCGTTCTCGTCATTGCGAGCGACAGCGAAGAAATCTCGGATATTGAATGATAACGAGATAGCCTCGTCGCTTCGCTCCTCGCTATGACGTTTGTTATGTTTTTCAACAAGCCCTTACGACGATTAAAAAACGATATTACACAACATCTGAAGGTGTAGACAAAAAAGTGAGCGTTCGACGATCAAGAAAGCGCCCGCCGCATCGTCAGAAATCAGCACCAAACGAGAAATAATAGGTTGGTTTATCGGACACGGTGTAAAAATCAGTTGACCAGGCCAGATCATAGCGGAGGAGAACAAAGCCAAAGTTGGCTCGCATGCCAAAGCCGAAGCCGGTGTGAATGTCCTGCAGACGGCTGTGACCATTGACTGAGGTGCCTCCTTTGAAGTGATCGTCGTACCAAGCTGCGCCAACGTCAGTGAAAACGGCCCCGGTTACTCTGCTGATTACCAGGGGAAGCGGGAAACGCATAGCTAAGTATTCAATCATCGGGAACCTGAATTCCCAGTTGACCAATCCGTACCGGTTGCCGGAAAGCTCGTAGTAGGGAACACCGCGAAGAGGCGTGACCACATCGGCAAAGTAGAGATTTTCCACTTCATACACCTTGGCGTTGAGTGTTCGATTACCGATCCAGTTGGTTGTACCTCCAAGAAAATAGAGCTTGGGTGTCTTACCGAATGACGCCCCGCCGGCAAGACGAAATGCCATCGAGAACGTTTTCATGAAGTGCCAGTACTTACGATAGTCAAGGTCGAAAGAGGAGAAATCAATATCGCTGGCATCGAACAAGTTCACTCCGCTCGACAGTGACACCTTGGCCCGACGGCCATTGACGGGGCCGGTATTGCCCCAAATGATATTGTCTGTAACGTAAGCCAACTCGCCGGTTGTCACCTTGGAACTGCGATCTGGCCGAGGATCATTCCAGTCAACGTATTCCCGGTCTATAAAATACTGCAAGACGGTCAAATCCAAACGGCTGAAGACTGAAAAAGGGCGGCTGAGAAGTAATTGAAAACCGTAATAACGGTCGGAAAACAAAAAGTCGTCGTTGTCAAGGTAGTAGTTTTTCGTATGAAACAATCCGACACCAACATCGGTACGCTTTCTGTTGTAAAAGTAGTACACCTGAATGAAAGATTGGTCAATGGTGTTTACCAGATCAGTGGCGATGTAAATCTCATGATTGCCGAGATAGTCAGAAAAGACGAAATATGACTGGCCGCTCAATCCAAAGTACGTATCGTATGCAAATCCACCACCGACATAATCGGATGTGAATTTCACCTTGTATTTTTTGATTTTGAAGTCACCACTGGGTGAGGGTGGTGGAATGGAGTCAAACGAGGCTGGCTCCCTCCGGCTTGAAGAATAGTAATTAGCTGTATCTTCCGGAATATCTATCAACAGCGAATCGAGCGGGCTGGCACTGGTAGTGCTAACGAACACATACTCATCATCATAAATACCAGTTTTGGTAATAACGGAATCGGTTTTTATTGCTGGTGTGGTCGAGGTCGTGTCAGCTTCCGTAACAGTGCCGTCCGACGCTGTAGAATCAGAAGATGATATCAACATCGTGCTGTCAGACGGATTGGTTTCAGACTCTTGACCTGAGGGCGCTTCCCCACCGCTCGTGCTGCTCTCTCCTTGCCGCTGATGAGCAGTCAGCGTTTGAGAAGCATGCTGACTTTTCAGAAGGTTGTATTTGCCAAGCACAAAATCTGTAGCTGCTAAAACACCATTATCACCGGCGGGGATCAAATCCTTCAGAACAAAAATGTCAAAGCCACCTTTGTTAAATGCTGAAAAGGCAAGCTTCTGACCGTCCGGTGACCATGAGACCCACAACGCTCCGGTCAGCAGATCAGTAACAGGGTAGTATTTGATGCTGTCAAGATACCCGATGTAAATGTTGTCGGTGCCGTTTCGGTTGGAGATAAATGCCACCTTCTTTCCATCTGGGGAGACTTTCGGAGAAGTGTTCTGTCCCAGCCCAACGTCAATTGGCGTGGCTTCCTTATCAGTCAGATTAATCTTGAAGAGGTTGTAGTACCCGTATTCAAAGTCACCGGGCATATAGGCTCCTTCTCTTACATACGGATGGATTCTTTTATCCACAGGGGGATTTGTGGGGTGGGGTCGATCAGAAGCGAACACTAATTCACTTGAGTTGGGAAGCCAGCTTGGGTCGGCATCGTCATAGCGGTCATCGGTAACCCGCTCCACTTGGCCTGATTCAATAAAATACACAAACAGATCGCGCGCATGGTCTTTAAGAGCCGAAAAGGCGATTTTCTTTCCATCTGGGGACCACGCTGGAGAAAGAACTGTATAAAAACCGAGCTTCTCTTTCTTGTAGATTTTTTTCTTGGCTAAGTCGTAAAAAAGGATTGCATCTTGGCCTCCGGACTTGGCGACAAACACCATATTTCTGCCATCAGGGGAAAAGGAGATACCCGAAACATACCAGTGAAGCGATTCCAGATCGCCGGATCGCTCTCCTTTTACAAGGTGATCGATGAGCTTCCCATCTTTCGCGGAGATCAACACGATTTCAGAATAATCGGACCTGTCAGTAAAGATTGCCAGTTTGTCTCCGTCAGGTGAGAATACCGGTTTTTCATTAAAGTACGAACCATCCTCGCGAGCCTTGGTAAGACGTTGGGCAATTTCTTCGGGTTCTTTGCGGGCGGCAACCGCCGGCCAGTAGCGGCGTTTCATCTCCTTAGAGAATTCATCCCAGAATTCCTTTTGATCGATCCCGATCGCATCTTTCAGAGCCTTATTCATGGTGAGGAGGACCTTCCCTTTGCGAAGAATCATCCCCAGCTTTTCTTCGCCATACTTGTCCGCGATGAATTTGATCATGGCCTGTCCCTGCTTGTAGGCTAGAAAACCGTCAAGAATCCAGGGGGGCGTTAGGTAGTTGTTAATGGTGGCATCGCGTACATACATATCCGAAGAATAATCCCAACCATGCCGCGAGGAGTACTCGGCATAACCCTCAGCGAACCACAACGGAAGGTCAAAAAGACGCTGGCGTGAAATCAATGAGGAAAACGCATTTCCGTAAATCAGGTCGAATACCACCGCATGAGTAAGTTCATGATGGAGCACATGGCGGAAATCCTCATAGGAACCAGCAAAAGGAACTGCAATTCTGTTTTTGAAGACCTCTGTGAAGCCTCCGACACCTTCGGGGATTAGTGAGGAAATAATGTTCGTCTGTTGGAAGTCATTGGGAGAGTTATAAATAAAAATGGGTACTCGCTTCTGGACAACGCAATTCAATTCGTGGTTGATTTCGACATATGCTGATTCTAACACGGTGGCGGCAAACTTGGCCGTGGGATACGCCTTATCATAGAAATGGATGTCAAAATGACGCGTCTGGATGTAGTCCCAGTCGAAATCTCTGTACCGAATCTTGTTTTTACCGAAATAAGTTTCTTGTCCCTTACCAATGCCACATGCCAACGCTACCAACACAAACGCGGCGAAACCAATTCTTCTCATTACATCTCCCGCTTTACGGGCTCAGGTGTATCGGCTCGGATTCCCAACATTGGTCTTGCACGCCCGAGCTTTCACACTTAGGGCCCATTTCCTGAAACCGCAGAAATACTATATACTCTTCTTAGCTTAAGGTTGTTATGCCTCTACTCTCTTTATATCGGCACCCAAGGAAGACAATTTCTCCTCCATTTTATTATACCCTCGGTCAATATGGTAAACCCGCAGAATCTCGGATTTCCCCTTCGCTGCCAGGCAGGCAAGAACAATGCCTGCTCCCGCCCGGATATCTGAAGCCATGACTTCTGCGCCGTACAGTTCCTTAACACCGTGAACAATGGCCTCGTCACTGGAAACTGTGATATCCGCTCCCAGGCGCCTCATCTCCATCGTATGCAGGAACCTATCCTTAAAAACAGTCTCCCTTATATGCGATGTTCCCGAGGAGACACAGGCAGCTGCCATCAGGCAAGCCTGGAGGTCAGTGGGAAAACCGGGGTACGGAAACGTGGTTACCGACACAGCAGACAACCGCTTAGGACCAGTGACGGTAATACTGCTTTTGGCTGTCCTCACGTCACAGCCCATTTCCATTAGCTTATGGCATACCAGTGAGAGATGAGCCGGATTAAAGCCGTTGACTTTTACTCGCCCCCCGGTAATAGCAGCGCCAAACATGTATGTTCCCGCTACCAGCCGATCACCTGATACAGTGTATTCCACACTCCTGAGCCGCCTTACCGGGTTGATAGTAATAGTTGGCGTTCCCGCGCCATGTATTTTCGCGCCGGCCTTATTCAAGAAATTAGCTACATCAATTATTTCCGGATCACAGGCTGCATTGGCAATCACCGTCTTTCCTTTAGCAAAGATAGCACCAAACAGGATATTCTCCGTGCCGGTATGTGACGGCCGGTCAAAATAAACTGAGCCGCCCTTGAGAGGTTTTCCTTTGGCTACAACGTACCCGGCTTTGTCAGTGACCTTTGCCCCCAAGGCTCCAAATCCTTTTATATGAAAATCAACCGGTCGCGCGCCTAAAACACAACCGCCCGGCAAAGAGACTCGCGCCTCCCCCAGTCTGGCCAAAAGCGGCCCCATGACCAGAAAAGATGCTCGCATCTGGCGCATCAACTCGTATGGAGCAGTGTTGCGGGAAAGACTCTCAGCGTTGATTGTCATCACATGAGCATCAGGATCGTACGTAGTTCGTGCTCCCAAATACTCCATCACCTTGGAAATCGAATAAATGTCTCTGAGCGGTGGGACGTTTTTCAGAACAGTCTCGCCTTTATCTATTAAAAGTGAGCCAACTATTATTGGCAGGGCTGCGTTCTTGGAACCCTCAACCTTTATCTCTCCCTTTAGCTTCCGGGCGCCGTTCACAATAAACTTATCCATAC
>CAZYRH010000070.1:0-12656 GCA_964650395.1 uncultured Ignavibacteriales bacterium | reverse complement strand
CGTACAATCATATTTCCACAAGAAACAGAAGGAACTATATTCTACTATTACTTCAGCTTCAGCACAAGCGAAATCCAATGGAGCAACATTTAGGCCGTCATACGATCCACGAAATTGAACTTGTCACCTCGATATTTCGTCTGTATAGTAGCTTAACAGGGTAAGTGTAAATGTTTAGGAAAGAGGTTGCAATGTTTAGACGCCTATTGCAAGCCGGTATCATATTTGGCTGCTGTCTTTTGCTATCTTCTCCGGAGGCTGACGCCGCTCGCAAGGAGCACAAGAGAAAGCCAAAAAAAGAATTCGAGATCATCCATACCAAGTTCGCACTCGTACCTAAACTGACCGTCGGTGTACTTGCAGGAGAGGCAGCCGACGAGCTTGAGGGATCCAAAAACACTTCGGTTTATGGCGGCGGCTTTTCGCTCGAATACTCTCCCCGTCCACCGTCCCATCTGGGACTTAATCTGGAGCTTGTCTACGGGCAATCGCACAAGGTGAAGTTTGATAATAAGAACGGCAAAGTTCGTTCGATTTCATACTCTGGAAGCTGGCTGCTTTTGTTTGCACCCAGCAGCCGATCTTCTCTCTTCACCAGAGCCGCGTTTGGCTTTTCACACCTAAAACCTCTTAACCCAGACTATTACGAGTCTCAAACCCACTCGTTTTTGAGAATAGGCTTGGGGCACTCGCAGTATAGCGGATCACGTACAGCAACGCGTTTCGAACTTTATTACAAGCGGTTTTTTACCGATGATGCGAAGCTGTCATCCACCCCCTCAGCCCACCCACTTGGATTCAATGTCTCCTACGTTGGCCTTGAGTTTTCGATGAGCTTCTCGCTATAAAGAGACCGCTGAGCGCAGCGCCAGAGGCGCTTTTCTACACGCGTCGTGGGCGGCAGATGTCCACATCTGCCCCGCCCCTGACCGAGTTAAAGCCGGGGACGCTAAATTCCAAACCTGTCCATTAGATACTTCGGGTTCAGCTTCTCCCCTGTCCCCCGCTCCAGCAGTTCCCTCCAATCGTATCTTGCGCCAAAGCGGAAGTAGTTCTGGATAAGAAACGATCCAACTATCGGATTGTCAACAACAGCGCCATAACTCTCCTTGAGAAAATCCAGCGTCTGGGCGGCGATCATATCAGCTATCAAGTAATTCTGCAGATAGACCGGGTGAGTAATATAGTGGATAATGGCCGCCCATGGCTTGATCTCGTCGTGACGGGGTAGCATGAGGTACTTTTCAAACAGGTCCCAGTAGAGCTTATTTAGGTCGCGGTCTGGGTTCGTGTAGGCTTCATATTCAAAGTATAACCGCAGCAAAGTGGTGCGAAGATATATGACGTCCTGCTCTCGTTTAGATGTCAGGTATCGATCAATCAAGCCTGTCGGCATATGCGCATATTCTTCCAGCCACTGCCGCTCATCGCACAAAGCAGCAACGGTCTGGGCCATCCCCTCTGACCAACCGCCCGACAAAGCACTCGCAAAAAGGGTGCGATCCTGATCGATGTAAGTCGAATGCAAAGCATGACCGATCTCATGGAGTAAAACCCATGTGCTGTAAAGCCCATCGGATAAATTGGCCAGAACCCGCATGTCGTAAGGAGGCTTGATCGTAAAGGCATACGCAAACTGTGATTTGCCCCCGCGCGGCTCAAGGTCAAAATAGATGGGTAGTTTGTCAAGGTTGAAACCGAGCTCTTTCAAGCTCCGCTTGAGGTATGGCATCTGAGAATCAGCCGGAAAGTAGCGATCGACCTCCTCGTTAATATCCGCGTAAGCATAGGCAAAATCACAGATTTCTATCTCTTGCTGCCTTAATTTTCTTTTTGTTTTGTCCAGAATCTGTTGATACGGCTCCTCACTAAGCGAGTCGAGCCGTCGTAAAAGAGACAGGTAATAATCGTTATCTATTTCCTGCAGACTGAAGGTCATTGCAAGGAAGTTGTTGTAGCCAAGCTTGCGAGCCTGTTGGTTGCGCAGCCGGAATAACCGCTCCAGACCATCTGCCAACTCCAAACCGATAGAACACCACGCCCGATACGCATCCTTTCGCCGCCCGCGATTTGAATCGGTACGGTAGGTCTTATATAGAAATTCGGCGGTGCGTTGTTCCCCTTCAAATTCAGCCCGATAGTTTATATCAACTGCAGCAAGTGAATCGCGCAACCTTGAAATAGGTCGCTGCGTTTCCACCTGGGACAACAGAAACGTAGTATAAACCAATTCCCACCGGCGCTTATCCACCTCATCAGTCAAAAGATGCTTGCCGTTTTGAAGCTGTTTGAAGGTCTTCTGATCAGAGATGACATAGTTGTACAGCCCCCGGTAGAATTCAAGAGAATCAGAATGACCTGCCGTGTAAAGCTCCCACGTTTCCTCGGTAAGGCGATAATCCAACCACTCGAACTTCGCTTCCAGAGAATCAAGGAGGTTAAGGACCTCCTTAGTTGTAAGACGTGGTTCTTGACAGGAAGAAAGCGCCAAGACGCTTACCAACGCCAAGAGTAATGACAGGGTAATCCTTCTCATTCTACTCGTCTTTTAAGGTATCGGCAAAATACGAGAGCGCCATAGCATACCCGTAGAACCCAAAACCGACCAAATGTCCAACGCAAACGGGTGCGATGACGGATTTATGGCGAAATTCCTCGCGAGCGTAGATATTGGACATGTGCACCTCGATGGTATCAATTCCAACCGCGGCAATAGCATCACGCAGAGTATAGCTGTAATGAGTGAAAGCGCCCGGGTTAATGATCAGGCCATTGGCCTCAAAGGCTTCATGGTGCAAATAATTGATTATTTCACTCTCAGAGTTTGATTGGAAGAAACTGACCTCAACGCCCAGCTCCTTGGCCATATCGGCTAGTCTGCCGTTGAGCTCATCCAGCGTGTTAGTCCCGTAGACCTCCGGTTCCCGTTTTCCCAATAGGTTCAAATTCGGGCCGTTAACAACCAAGATTCGAGGCATGCTTACCTCCTTCAGATTCGTATATCATCAATGTCTTCTTAAACGATGCTGCTACCAATTTAGCACTCACACTACCGGCAATAGAAGGTTGGCCCGGCATTTCAAGCAAGACAAATCTTTGTTTCGCGCCGGCTCTCTTTTTATCGAGTTGCATCGCTGCCATAGCCTTCTCGAGGCTGATCTTTCGATGCGGGATGAGGCCAACTACTTGTTCTATAATTCGGCGGTAATCGGAAAGGTGTTTAGCGCGCTTCGGTTTTAACAGACAACTCAACTCTACGGCAGCCAGAAGACCGAGAATAACGGCTTCACCGTGCAACAGTTTCCCATAACCGACGGCGTTCTCTATAGCATGGGCAAAGGTGTGACCAAGGTTCAAAATCATCCGCTGTCCAGACTCCCGTTCATCCTTCGTAACCACATCAGCCTTGTAGGATGCGGACAGATAAACAAGTTTCCTCAGAACTCTTTCATTGTAGAGATCATTTCCTGAAAGGTATTCATCAGTGATGCGCAGCATTTTAACGCCGACAAGTCCGACATACTTCACCACTTCTCCCAAGCCGGCTAATAAATGTCTGGGCGGTAGAGTGTTCAAAAAGCCGATGTCGCAGAAGACAAACGACGGTTGCCAGAAGGCGCCAATCAGATTCTTGCCGTACGAATGATTGATACCGGTCTTGCCGCCAATGGCGGCGTCCACCATTCCCAAGAGGGTCGTGGAGACAATGCCCCACCGAATTCCTCTCAGGGCCGTCGCTGCAGCGTACCCAACTAAGTCAGTTGTGACTCCACCGCCGCAGGCCAGAATAAAATCTGAGCGACTGATTTTTTCGTTAAAGAGAAAAGTGTAAATTTTATTGAGGACCGAGGTAGACTTTGATTTTTCTCCGACAGGTATGACCATTTCTACCGTGTGATATTTGTGACGTTTCAACTGTGACTTCAGTCGCTGGCTGTGAAGAGCATAAACCTGGGCATCATAAAAGACAAAAAGCCGCCCTTCGGCGACGTGTCGTCGCAAATACTTCTCAAGTTGAGAAAGAAGGTCGTGCCCCGCTACAATCGGATACGTTCGCTGACCGAGATTGACATTAATGATGGACATGATAACGTGCTATTCTACCATGTAATTCTCTTATGGATTCATCAACACTCTTATTTGTTGTTGAAACCTTTATGTCGGCTACCGCATATCCCTGCTGTCTCTGATTGAGAAGGTTCTTTATTCTCTTTATTACGGCCTGTCGAGGCGTCTCCCTTTTAGCCAGTGATACTCGAAGCAGAGGGCGGTCTGTTTTGTCTTTCATCCTTCGGTATATCTCTCTAACTGAGCAACTGAGATAAACCACGACACCGTGCTGCTTTGCAATATCCCTGTTTTTGCGGCTTTGAAAAACCCCTCCCCCAAGCGCGATGATCATCCTCGATCTATTATTGCTTAGTAGCTCACCAAGAACTTGCGATTCAAGCCGCCGGAAGATGGCCTCACCGTCGTCATAAAATATTTGGGATATTGACTTGCCGCATCGCTTCTCAATCAGACTGTCGGTGTCATAGAACTTTGCCTTCAGCAGTCTGGGCAATTTCGGACCCAATGTTGACTTACCCGACCCAGAGAAGCCGATCAGAAATATGTGCTTCCTACTTGTCACGAACAAGATGATCTTTCACGGTGAATTCCAATAAAGGCGGCTCAGCCGCCACCAAATACTTTTTCGTAGACCGGTTCAAACTGTACGGTCTCTCCGGTCCAGATGCCAAAAGAACGTATCGCCTGTCCTACCAGCATCGTAGAGCCGTCTATCGCCACTAAACCATCCTCGCCGGCCTTTTGTATCAACTTATTGCCCGCATTATAGTTCAAATCATAGTAGAGCTTGCCGTGAGACCAATCAAACTGATCCGGCAACGGACTTTCATCAGGATGGTTATATCCCCCTAAGGGGGTACAGTTCACGATAATATCGTAATGCTCATTCCGCCGCCATTGGCGTCTATAACGCGCGCTCTCCCTAACGAGGGTGATGCTGATACGTGGTATTTGCTTCTCAAGCGATAACTTGAACTCCATCAGCTTAGCTTCAGTGCGGCCCCACACAGTAAATTCCTGGACTTCAAAGTCGGTGTATAAGCTGTACACCACAGCTTTAGCGGCTCCCCCACAGCCCAAAATCAGCGCCGCACCATGTTTGAGTCTGTCACTATATTTCCTCAACGGGAGACAAAACCCAAAACAGTCAGTGTTGAAACCGTAAAGCTTGCCGGAATCATTTGAAACGGAATTGACGGCACCCAGGGCTCTGGCGACAGTATCAACGTCGTGAAGGTGTCGCATCACTAAGTTCTTGTAGGGAATAGTAACCGACAATCCCTGCAGACCGTCTTTTGTTAATTGAATAAACCGACCATGAAAGTTTGGTGGAGCTATGTCAAAAACCTCAAAACCACCATCGATTCCCTTAATCGAAAATATAGCCTGAAAAACATCCTTAGAGAGAGAGTAGGAGATTTGGTGGCCGATTAAACCATATCTATAAGTGGTCATCATAAGGCAATGGCGTAAAGCAGGTTATAAAACTCAGCGCAGGACGTGCTGACGATCGAGTCATCGTCGATAGTCGAAGGGCCAACAAGGAAAAGAGCCGCAATAGAAAACGCCATTACAATTCGATGATCCCCGAAACTCTGAAAATCAGCTCCAGAGAGGTCCTTTCCTCCCTCGATGACCAGCCCATCTTCCAATAGACCACACTTCACGCCCATCCGCTGCAGGTTCTTCGAGATGGCTGTCAGGCGATCAGACTCTTTGACTCGCAACTCCCCAGCATCGCGGATAACGGTTGCACCCTCGGCAAAAGCAGCCACGACAGAAACAATAGGAATCTCATCAATTAAACCGACTGTCAACTCGCCGGATATCTTTTTAGGTTTGAGCTGCCCGCCGGTGACTGTGACTCTTCCCCGCGGTTCCCCTGAGATAATGGCCCTGTTTTTTATGTCAACATCGCAACCCACTGACTTTAGGTAATCGAGGAAAGCGGTCCGGGTTGGATTAAGCCCCAGATTTTCAATTGTGATTGACTTACCTGATATGGCGGCTGCCGCCAGGAAGTAGGCGCCGGTGGAAAAATCTCCGGGGATATCTATAGTACCGCCCGTCACCTGCGCTTTAGAAGAGACTTTGATCTCCTTTTTGAAATTTTCCGGCATCTGCATCTTTCGCTTGCGGGGATCAAGCGGGTCCGGCACCATCACCGGCTTTATTTCACGAACGGAGACCCCATCACCAATCTCTCCGAGCATCACTTCAGTGTGGTCTCGCGTAATCGTATCTTCACGGATAGTAACTGCGCATGATGAAGCCAGTCCGGCTAACAGCAAGGCGGATTTCACCTGCGCTGAGGCAACCGGCAGATGATATTCGAATCCGCCTGAGGCGGACAGCTTCCTGCCTTGAACTCTCATGGGCAGGTGACCATCTTCTGCAAAGAACTCAGCTCCCATTGCCGTCAACGGCTCGATGACACGCTTCATTGGCCGAGATTTGAGCGATTCATCACCAGTCAGCGTCACCTCCACATTGGAACCGGCGACAATACCGGCTAACAACCGAGCCGTAGTCCCTGAATTGCCGCAGTCGATTATACTCCCCGGCTCGATTGAGATAGAGGCAGGCGGGGTTAAAACTAACACGTCATCTTCAGTGTCGACTTTCACTCCGAATCGTTTGGCGGTTTCCAACGATGTCAAGCAGTCCGCGCTGCGGGGAAAGTTCGTAACTCTGATAGGACCCTTGGCAAGAATGGAAATCAGAGCCGCCCGGTGGCCGATAGACTTATCGCCGGGAAGACGGATGTTCCCCTTGATCCTTCTGGCAGGTTTCAAGGTCCTTTTCATGCGCACGACCTGCCTAGCACACCAGCAATAGCCCGGATTTCTCCCATCAACCGGTCAAACATATCGGGCGTGATCGACTGTACTCCGTCCGACAGAGCGCCAACCGGGTCGTGATGAACTTCAACCAACAGGCCGTCGGCACCCGCAGCAACAGCTGCACGGGACATCGGAAGGATTTGGTCTCTTTTGCCGGTGCCATGACTGGGGTCAACTATTATTGGTAGGTGGCTGATCTGTTTGACCGCCGGTACAACCGACAAGTCAAGAGTGTTGCGGGTGTGATCCGCAAACGTTCGCACGCCGCGTTCGCAAAGGATCACATTGTGGTTTCCTTCGGCCATTACATACTCGGCTGCCATCAGGAACTCTTTTATAGTGGCTGACATCCCTCTCTTCAATAGGACCGGATTCTTCTTGCGTCCGGCCTTTCTCAGCAATGAGAAATTCTGCATATTGCGGGAGCCGATCTGGATGATGTCGGTATAATCGGCAACCAAATCCATAGCTTCCGTATCCATCGCTTCGGTCACAATCAGCAGCTTATACTTTTCTCGCACCTCCGCAAGAATTTTCAGCCCTTCTTCCCCCAATCCCTGAAAGCTGTACGGTGAGGTGCGCGGCTTGAAGGCACCCCCGCGAAACACCTTAGCGCCGGCTTTTGCTACCTGCTCGGCGATAGTCATGCATTGCTCACGACTTTCCACTGCGCACGGCCCCGCCATGACAACTAACTCCGAACCACCGATCTTTACCCCATTTACTTCGACAACACTGTCATCTGGATAAAATTCCCGGCTTACCATCTTATAAGGTTGAGTGAGATGGATAACATCCTCGACTCCCGGCTGGGTCAGAATCCCATCAGGATCGACTGGAAACCTGTCACCGGTCACTTCAATAGTAGTTCTCGAAGCGCCTTCCATTGGGCGTGCTTTTAACCCCATTTTCTCGATTCCCCGGCACACCTGAGTCACCATGTCGGGGGTCGCCGTAGGTTCCATTACGACAAGCATCAACAACTCCTGCCTGCTACCGCACCACGAAGAGGTACTACCTCATCTTTTCCAGCCAGCCTCTCGTTCATCATGATCCTACCACAAATCGACTCCCCTTGTCACATCTCCTCCGGCGCCTGAAGTCCCAATAGATAGAGGCCTTCTTTGATGACAATTTGCACCGCCTTTACCAAGGCCATTCGCGCTGCCGATAGTTCATCTTTGTCTGATACTATTTTGTCAATCCTCCCTCCGGCATCCTTGCGTTGATACACCTTATTAAAAGCCGCCGCCAAATTCAGCAGGTGCGCCGAGATGAAATACGGATCGTAGTTCTTGGCAGCATTACCGACGGCCTGGGGGAAATCAGCTAACAACTCCACCACCCGCTGTTCTTCCTCGTTGTTCAACAGCGAATAGTCTACTCCAGAGACAATTTCATCAGGATAACGCCTCATCAACGAGCACAGCCGAGCATGGGTATACTGAAGATAGGGCCCGGTCTCACCTTCAAAATTGAGAACCTCATCCCAGTCAAAATTGACATCCTTCTGGCGCCGAACCGACAACTGAGAGAAGACCACCGCGCCCACACCTATCATAAGAGCTGTTGGGTGTTGTAGCCCGAGTGCTGTCTGAACAGATACTTCCTTAGTGAACAATTGAGGGTTCTTTTCAACGATTCTTTCCGATGCCAGCTCCACGGCTTTCCTTAAAACATCCTTTAGAATGATGATATTGCCGCGCCTAGTAGACATAGCTTTTTCACCGAACTTGACCCACCCGAAATCAACATGCTTGACCCGACCGGTCATACGTTCCAATTCCGGCAGATTTTCGGCTTCTTCCAGCAAGGCCATGACCTTGAAAACCTGCTTGAAATGATCGGATTGAGCTGAACCGACCACGTAAAGAGACTCATGAAATCTATAAGTCTCCCAACGATACACCATACCTGCCAGCTCCCGTGTAGCATACAGGGTAGCCCCATCAGCTTTCTTCAGCAGACAGGGAGGCAGTTGAGGATCATCCAGTTCTACAACCAGCGCTCCCTGGGAATTCTTTGCCAGACCGGCTTTACGCAAGCGCTCAACAACAGGTTCCATTTTGTCGTTAAAAAATGACTCCCCTGTAGTGGAGTCGAACTCCACTCCGAGTATCCTGTATACCTCATCAAACTCCCCCAGAGAAATATTCTTGAATTTATCCCAAAGAGCAACGGCCCCTTTCTCACCGTGTTCAAGGTCCTTGAACGCCCCGCGGGCCTGCTCATTCAAGGAGTCATCTCTTTCAATCTCTTCGTGGAATCTAACATATAGGCCATACAACTTTTCCACTGCGTCTTCATCGAGTTCGATTTCACTACCCCACTTCCGGAAAGCCACTATCATCTTGCCGAATTGTGTTCCCCAGTCACCAATATGATTGATCCCCACCACCTGATACCCGAGTTTTTCATAGATACGTCGTAGAGAGTTACCGAGGATGGTGGTGCGGAGGTGCCCTACGCCGAACGGCTTGGCGATGTTCGGCGATGAGTAATCAATTACATACTTTAGACCAACACCCTCGTCCGAATCGCCGTAGTTGTCTCCCAGACTAAGTATCTCACTTATCGTCTCTTGTGCCAGTACCGTAAAGTCCACCCTGGCGTTAAGAAAGCCTCTAACGGCTACGCTCTCCACCAAGGCGGTAGGGGCGGAGGTTGATAAAAGAATATCATTTGTCTGGGCGGCAATCTTGGAAGAAATCACGTCAGGTTGTTCTCCCAACAGAGCAGCATACTTAAAAACCGGGAAGTCAAAGCGTCCCAGGCGACGATCTTTAGGCTTCTCAAGGTTGTGGTAGATAAATTCTGAGCTAAAAACCTGCGTGTCACCCACTGCCTGATACCGCTCACTGTATACCCGTTGAAATGCCACCGCAGTGGCTTGGGAGAATTGCTGCTTGAATTTGTCTTTTTTCATACAAGCCTAATCCCAGGCGCCTATTCTACCAACATCTACTAACCTCATAATAATAATCCGATGGGATGACTCAGGCAAGTAACAACGTGGGGTACTTTTAACTGCTCTTTAGAATGCTTTTCTGATTGACATCAGGAAATGTCCCACCTGCTTGAAACACGTCCTCGCCAGCAGGTAACTAAGTCAGCAATATGCAAATATCATTTGAATTCAAATTTTCCAGTAGCAATAAACTTAACTGGGCCGGTTAATTCAATTGAGTTGTTCGCTTCAAGCCACTTGACCAAAAGGGAGCCTGTTTCAAAAACAACCTCGCAACTTCGGTCAACCAGTCCCAACATGATTGCAGCGCAAACCGCGGCCGCCGCTCCGGTGCCGGAGGACCCAGTAGATCCCGCTCCCCGCTCCCATCCGGCAACCTTAATTTTCTTGCGACTAATGACTTTTGCAAATTCCACGTTAGTCCTGTTAGGAAAGGCGCGATTCACCTCGATTTCAGCTCCAAGAGCTTTCCAGTCGAAATCAAAGTCGTCGACAAAAAGAACAGCGTGAGGATTTCCCACCGCCACGCAGGTGACCGGGAACTTCACTCCCCCAACTACCAGAGGCGTATTAATCATATATAGCTGTTTGGTCCTAACCGGTATGAGCTCGGTTCTGAATTCAGGCTTTCCTAAGTTCGATTCCACAACGTAACCCTGCTGAGTAAACTTCAATACCTTAACCTTATCAAGCTTCCCGGCTGCTTCAAAGACAAACGTCCTCTTCTTTTTATTATGCAAAAACTCATGAACGCCTGCAATCCTCAGGCCGTTACCGGATTTTTCCGCCCAACTGCCGTCAGCATTAAAAACGTCAATTCGGCGGTCTCCTTTTTTACTTTCCGAAAGATACAGTATTCCATCAGCTCCCACCCCGCAGCGGCGGTTGCAAATTGACCTGGCTAAGCGGCTTAGTCGAGCCTTACTCATTTTGGGTTTCGTCTGGTTAATGATTAGAAAATCATTCTGTAATGCGTGGTATTTGCTAAATACGACATACATAGTATCGCTATAAAAGAGTATAGGCTCGATTTGGCAATAAAAAAGCCTGCCACCGGCAGGCTTTTACCCGATTTACTTCAGAAATAAATACTAAGACTGGAGAACTATGCTAAAGCCACAGTCCCAACTGCTCTTCTTTTTATCTAAATCTAATCTGCCGCTCTACATGTTCTCCTTGAACAGCTTAGCCAGTCTCTTGACGCCCTCTACGATATCTTCATGCGAGGCATTAGAAAAATTCAACCGTAAGGTGTTAAACCCCTGACCATCAGGGTAAAACGGCTGACCATACACATAAGCCACCTTCATCTCAATTGCTTTGGGAAGCAGATCTTTCGCAGACATATGCTTGGGTAGTTCGATCCATAAAAATAAGCCACCTTCAGGTTCGGTCCATTTGATTCCCTCCGGAAAAGTATCGCGCATAGTTTTAATCATCAAGTTCCGTTTAATCTTGTAGTCGGCTTTTAGCTTCTCTATGTGCGGTTCGAGCTTTCCTGCCATCATATATTCGTAAAGGATATACTGACAGAGGGCGTTCGAATGCAGGTCAGTACACTGCTTAACTTTCTCAAAATAATTCATGATGTCCGCCGGGCCATTCATCCAGCCGATTCTCAGTCCCGGAGCCACAATCTTGGAAAAGGTCCTGAGAGCAATGACAACATCCCCACCCATTGACTTCAAAGTCGGCGGTCTCTCTCCCCCAAAGCGAATATCGCTGTATGGATTATCGTCAATAATAGGCACGTCGTACTTCGTTGCCAGTTCTATTAAAGCCCGGCGGCGTGATACTGACATCGTTATACCGGTAGGATTTTGAAAATTGGATACCGTATAAATCAGTTTCGGCTTGTACTTGTTCAGCTTTTCCTCAACCTGTTCTGTAATCATCCCCTCCTCATCCATGTCCACCGTAGCATAGCGGGCCTGGTAATAATTGAACGCCTGCAAGGCGCCCAAGTAGGTGGGGTATTCGGTTAGGATATAATCACCGGGGGTGATAAAGGCGCGGGCTACCAGCTCAATACCCTGTTGAGAACCAGAGGTAATCAGGATATTATCAATTTCGCTTTTTATGCCATCTTCTATAGCCTTCTTGGCCAGCAGCTCACGAAGGGGCGTAATCCCGCGGGAAAGCGAGTACTGAACACAGTCCGGGCCATACTTCGCAATCGCACTTGTCATCGCCTCTTTTAAGTCTTCAAGGGGGAATAACTCCGGTGCCGGCAAACCGCCGGCAAATGAGATTACACCAGGTTGTGAGGATATTTTCAAAATCTCTCGAATAATGGATGTCTCCAGTTTCACCACATGGGGGGCTATTTCCCACAACTCCGTGCGTACTTTATCGTTCTGACCAACTATCATAACACTGTCCTTTCATTGCTTTATCTTAAAAAAAGCTCTATTTCTTAAATAATAATACTACATTCTGGCGGAAATTTCAACGGGAAAAACACGGTTGTAAGCAACACAACATTTGTACAAGTTGAGCTTCCGACGCCGGTTGTACTGCTGTCTATAGGGAGCATTCCGTATTGCTGTTTCATGCGTGTCCCAAAGAGTTACCGCACACAAATAAAGCAGCACCTTAGATGGAATCCTGTCTTGAGCGCTTTCAACGGGAATACAAAGGCAACTTCCTGTGATCCATATTCAAAGCCCCGCAAGCTCGGAGCGGACAGGCATTGTTCTTGAGGAGTTATTCACAAGGCAAAAGCCACCGAGCGGGATCGAACCGCTGACCTACTGATTACGAATCAGTTGCTC
>CAZYRH010000069.1:0-12992 GCA_964650395.1 uncultured Ignavibacteriales bacterium | reverse complement strand
CGCACGGCTAACTGCAAAAGCGGCATGACTTACATGGATACACCATTTTACACACAACTCTTGACATTACCGGGAAAAACTTCCAAGCAATAATGAGTTTACAAGGAAGGTGTAGTTGCGTATATTGTTATTGTAAGCACTTTGAGGGAAAGATGACGCGTGAAGAAGGACTGCTGTGCTGGAATTGTGGCCGCCCGACCGGCCTTGTCGGTAGCGTAACGCGCATGGATAGTTGCCCGCACTGTCTGGCGGATTTGCGCTGCTGCCGCGGCTGTCGGTTTTTTGACCCCTACAGCCGGCGCCAATGTCGCGAGAGTATCGACAGGAATATCCCCAACAAAGAAAAAAACAACTTCTGTGATTGGTTCCAGATGCGCCTTGCCGTTAAACGCCCCGGCGGCATCACCAGCCAAACCGACTCCAAAGACGAGCGCAAAAAGCGCTTTGACGATTTGTTTGAGGATTAAGGACTGTTGGTGGAGCTTCGGTTCTTATATTAGTGGCAAAATACATTGTGCTCTTAGCTGTCATTTAGTGTGATATTGCGACTGCCAAAATGGATTCAAACGAATTAGAGAGAATTAAAAAGCTCGCGATAATTGCAATGGTTTCTGATGATGAGCTAATGGAGAAAATAGTTCTCAAAGGTGGCAACGCGATAGACTTACTGCATAAGATAGCAGGGCGAGCTTCCTTGGATCTAGATTTTTCAATGGAGGATGAATTCAAACAATCTGAACAAGATGCTCTTCAAGCAAAAGTAGAAAAACTCTTAACAGATGCCTTTGAAAAATACGATTATCACGTCTTTGATGTAACCTTCGCGGAAAGACCAAAGCACGTACGAGCAGATATTCGAAGCTTCTGGGGTGGTTACAGGATTGAATTCAAGGTAATGCAGCTGCATAAGCTCAAAAATCTATCACGTGATATTTCTGCTCTAAGAAGAAACGCCCTCACTTTTGATAGTGAGCAAAGGAGAAGATTCAGAATAGAGATCAGTAAATTTGAATATTGTCAGCCCAAAACGCCGTTGGAGCTGGAGGGCTTCACAGTCTACGTTTATTCTCCGCTAATGATTGTGATCGAAAAGTTACGAGCCATTTGTCAGCAAATGCCTGAATACGCGAAGATAATTGGAACCAAAACCAGTTCAGCACGAGCCAGGGATTTCTTCGATATATACACAATTTGCCAACATTACCCAATTAACTTAACTGATGATAATTGCGCAGAGCTCATCAGACAGATGTTTGAGGCAAAAAGGGTCCCAATCCAATGGATTGATCGCATAAGGCACACCCGCGAATATCACCGGCCGGATTTTGTAGCAGTTCAAAATACTGTAAAGCACGGCGTAGGGCTGAAAGAGTTTGACTATTACTTCGAATATGTTGTCAACTTGTGTAGCCCTCTAAAACCCCTTTGGGAAATGTAATCTCCAACTTTTAGAGTACTCGGTTTCTGCCATTTGGTTGGTCAGGTAAAAATCATACTTAATCTTAAACTTACGGAATAGGTTGATTTGCGCGGGACGATATGAACCGGACCTCTCCAGGTAAAATCCAATTGCCTGGTGGTATGGATAGACGAAACCGATCCGACGGAGCATGGCAGTCAGTTTATTTATTGACACTCTGTTATGAGCTCTTCTGAAGGCCTCCAGGACTTCATACACACCGCCAGAATAGAGGGGTCGTACGGTTATATCGATCAGTGTCCGTTCCAGACCCGTCACTCTAATGTTTGAAGCTGACGATGTGCTCTCTTCTATCACTCCAAGCGAGCCTGTATTCATACCGTTAAGCAAACAGATCCTCCAGTCTCTATAGCGAGCAATGTTCTTAGACGTTCGTTGGGGGTTTTGGAAGGCTCGGTCAATAGATTCCTGTGCCAAGCGGGACTGGCCTGGAGGCTTCGGGCGTTGCTCTGTATTCACGTATACCGTTTGAGGAACCTGGTCGGTAAGGGCATGATAGTGCATTGCGGAGAAATGGCTCAGGTAACAACTGGTTTTCAGGGACAGAGCCAATTGTTCCACGGGAACATCACTCCAAGTGTAGCGAGTCAGTTTGGTCGATGGGAATTCCAAGTTTACTCGTTTAAGCAATGTGCGTTTTACCAGAAAATCTATGAAATTGTCAACTGATGTCGTAGTGGCAATACGCCAAAATGCTCTTTTCTCAGCGAGTATCAGTTCTATGTCACGACGGCTGAAAATAGATGATTGAGAGCTCTCGAAAAGCGAAACTATGTCTTGTTTCGCGATTTCCAGCCTCGTATTATTTAAGCTCGTAGTTACCATTCTACGTCATTCAAGGTAGTCTCAGTCGACATATAGTATGTATACTATATGTCGACTGCGTAGTATAATTATTTAATTATTTAATTTCAAACAAGTTAACAAATAATTTCACCAAAAATTTGCATATTCTATATAGTATATATACTATATAGAATGGTGAATTGTAAGCCTTTAGTATAATTTTGGGAAGGCTTACTTATTGATTCACAACATGTTATAGTTACCTATTACTATTAGTATACATACTATAGTAATAGGTTCTCGTCATCACTAAATCCTTTTCACCAACACCCGGCGCGACATTGTTACTCACATAAGGCCCAAGTAGGTCAGGACTCTTGTAGTCCTGACATTTTTTGTGTTGTATTTGTAGATTGTCAGGAGCGCAAGGCTCCTGACCTACTTTACCAAGTCACCCTTCGCAGAAGATCCCCAAGGAAACACCCACTCATCTCAGTCCCTGTACCCAGCCAGCAGCGAGGCGGTCGTTTTTGTCTGCGTCGTAGCCGATTATGCCCACCAGCTTGCTTCGCACGAGGCCGGCGACAATCGTGCCGTGGGATGGATGCTTGAAAAAGAGCGAGTACCCTTCAACAAAGGCGAAAGTTTCTGGCGCCGAGGACACCTTTCCGACTGACTCAGCATAATCTCTCAACCTGAGAAACTTTTCGCCGCTATCATCCACTGTCAGAAAAAACACCGCCGTGTCGCCCCCCGTGAAGTAGCTGATGGTGTATACCTCATCCAGACCGTCCACGTTCAAAAAACCGCCAGGGTAGTATTTGGCTGAAGGAACAATCTTGTCCTTGAAGGGAAAGAGTATAAAAAACTGTGGTGCTGTGGCGTTACCAGGGATACGGCTGTCTATTTCATGGCCAAGTAGAGAGCGCGCGGCAAAGAGGGTGTCATTTTCACTTCTTGCTGACAAAGCTACGACAAATTCTCCCTTAGTGAAATACATACTGGTGTCAAGGGAGAAGGATTCGGTCCCCAATCCAGCCGTGCCAATACCGTCAGGACGCAGGCTCGCATAAAAACCATAGGCGTCCTCTGGCACGGCAAACTGTGCAATCTCGACTTGCACCGGCACGTTCTGAACCTCATATCCAGCCGATGCCAGACCCACGAAGTTATAAGACAAGTAACATTTTGCCTTTGAACTCAGTAGGGAGTCGGCATCTTTCCGCAATACCTTCTCAACGGGAGCCACTGTTCGTATTTCGTAGGCCTGTATGTCACCGGGCAGCAGCGTGTCAGCGTAAAAGGGCTGCTCGGCTGCCGCTTGTTTGCTCTCTTGTGAAGGGGGCGCCTCTTTTTCTTTCTTACCGCACGTGAGTAAAACGAGGGACAAGCATATCAGGCATACCGCCCCCGCAGCAATTGTCGAGGCCTTCTTTAGAAAGTGTACAGCACCAAAATAGTTGTCATCAACCATAATATCACCGTAATCAATATAGGTCTATCGCTGATCAAGACACGGGTGGGCGATCCACCCTTTTCTTCTTTGTGAATGAGATAAAGATAGCGAAAAATGCCGTACACGACAAAGGGGATGGTTGTAAAAAGATTCTGCGTGCCCAGTTTCAACGATACCTCAGTGGAAAAGCTGTACAGCATATACATGACCAGCACTGACGGCGTCACCACAGCGATTAGCTGATCCAGTAGATAGGGGGAGTACTTCACCAGAATCCGGCGGTGAGCGGTAGCTTCATGTTCAAGAAAGACCAGTTCGTGGCGTCTTTTACCGAAGCCGAGAAACAAAGCCAGCAAGAGGGTATTAATCAGCATCCACTTGGAGGCGGGTACTTCAATGGCAAAGGCGCCGGCGTAAGCCCGCACCACAAAGCTCAACGCTACCATCATCACATCAATGATGACGATATTCTTAAGCCAGAGCGTGTACAGCAAATTCAGGACCAGAAAAATAACGGAGATTGCAAAGAAATTAGGGTTTATCATCTTGGCGCTGATCAGCGCGATGCCTATCAGAATCAAGATAATGAAGATTGCGGTACCGCTCGATACTTGTCCGGAGGCAATAGGACGCTGCTTCTTCAGCGGGTGCTTGCGGTCCACCTCTCGATCAATCAAATCGTTGAAGGTGTACACTGCGGACGACAGCAGGCAAAAAATGGCGACAGCAATGAAGGCCAGCTCCACTTTTTGGGGGTCAGCCATTTCCCCGGCAAAAATCAGCGCCAGAATAATGATTCCATTTTTAAGCCAATGGGCAGGACGGGCCAGTTTCACCAAAGCCGAAATCATGACACATGATAAATAAAGAAGACACTGTCTTCAAGGTCTAATTGTGGAACGGGAGAGCTCGTTCTAAGCGGGGATAAAAAATCCTCAGAAAGTCCTCTGCTTCAGCGGTAGTTTGTTCAATACTACGCTGTTCTATAGGCACGGTAAGGCGAATAAAGGCGGCGTCAGTGGGACGTAAAAACAGGGAGTTTTTCATCAAATCCCACTTCAGTCCAAATTCATTTCTGATGGTTCCTCCTCTGGTCTCGAACCAGTAGAACATCAACTGCTTGTTCTCCCTCTGGCGGATGACCGCCCGGTTAATTTGTTTGTTGACTCCTCCAAGAAGGGACAAACTAAAAGTGTGAAGGCTTTCGATCTTCCAGCCGCCGCCGGGTAAACAATGCTTCGGCGAATGAATCTGGCTGCCGTACTTCTGCGTGGAAAAATAAGCAACAAACAATCGGATTTGAGTTCCATCTGGCGCCTGGTAAAACCTGAGGGTTGTGGTGTCAGCTTTGAGAACCTCGTAGCTAAGTTTGGAGAATCTCCGTTCTTCGCCGAGGTATCCGTTGGCAGTGTAAGGAATTTCCTCAAACGATGGCAACTTATCAGGCATCCGGGTGTTATAGCGAAGGTAATTGCCAAACATGCCGCACAGAACAACCAGCGCTGTAGAGACAACGACGGTAAGCTTCATTTGAAAATTCTCCTCAAAATCAGCCCCAAAACAAACAGCAGTATAAAAGCCACCACAAACACGCTTATGCCCATAAGAGAGTGAAGCGGTTCTTCGGTAACCTTTTCCGTGACCATGTATACAAGAAGGGAAGTGACGAGGACTCTGAAGACGTTCCCTACCACTGTTATTGGTATGGTCGAAACGAAAAGGATAAGTTTTGCGCTGAATTGCTTCTGGGTCACGTGAGCATAGATGGCGCCAAGCGCCAGCAGTGAGACAAGTGACCGAATCCCCGAACAGGCTTCAGCCACCTCGAGAGAATGACCGGATATGTGGATAATGTTGCCCTGCCTGATCGCCCCCATGCCGATAACGTTAAGGGCGCTGACGGTTATCTTGGTGGCCAGGGCTTGCATCGGAAAGGCAACTGCATAATAGATGACGTACGGAATGGGGATCATGAAAACCAAAAAGAACAACTCAAACCACGTGAGCTTTATCACTTCTTTGCCGAACAGGTAACAGATTAGCCCAAACAGGGTCAATACAAAGGAGAAACGGAGGGTGAAGTATTCCGCTGCTCCATTGGCGATGACGAATAGCCCCAATCCGACTATGATTAAGATCAGTCCCCGGCTGTCACGTATCCGGCTGACGGACAACAACCAGCGCCGTTTTTTCCACAACAAAACGCCGGAAACAATCGGGACCAGAAAGCCATGGGAATAGTTGGCGTCAGTATACCAGTCTACCAGCAGATCATAAAGAACAGGCAGGTAAATCAACACTAAGGCCGCAAACGGGATGACCGCAAGGCCAATTACTCGGACCGGCTTAGGCCGGGCAATCTCTGGCATTTCATTCACGGTAACCTCCAACTTAATCCCGTCTCATTCGACAAAGCAACTAATATATACTTGATCGACAGAGAACGTTATCGATTGAACCGATGTACCGAAAGGCAATCAGAATGATTGTATCACAAAAAAGGCAGGGAATCGTTTTCAGCACATGTTTTTTTCAGTATAATTAGTACATGATACGAAAACGACGTCCGAGTGAGCAACACGCCCACCATTGTCTGCTGGTAAACACTCAGGCAGCCAATTACAACCCGATCGTGATTAAAAGACTGATGACTTCAATTAGGCGAAAGGGAGGAGCTTATACCATTCATGAGTCTGATTCAGCAGCGGTTCTGGTGGAGAGGGCACAACTTGACTGTGGCCTTCGGCGCAGATTTCGGCGGTTGCCACCGTACATGCAGCGAAGAGGTAAAGTGACCTCAATTGTTGCCTGCGGCGGTGACGGCACATTTAACCTGGCGGCTGGGGTTGCGCTAGCGGCCGATCTGCCGGTGGGGGTGGTGCCGATGGGGCGGTTCAATAACATAGCCAGCTCGCTGTATGATTCCGTTGAGGCTGAGCCGGCTATTCAAAAGATTGTCAAAAGAGGTTACCAATGGATTGATACAGCCACGGTTTCCGGACGATTTGTTATTGGTTCTTTTGGGATCGGTTTTATCCCTCAAATAGCCCGCCTGCTGGAAGGGAGGAAAACCCCCAAATTTGGCTTTCGGTGGTCGCAGTTGGGCGCTAAAGCGGCCTCTACAGTCCCCCGGAAGAAAATGATCATTAAGGTTGACTCCTTCCGCTTCGAAGTACGCCCCACTATTTTCAACATTAACCTGTTGCCGTATTCCGCGGGACTACCTTTGAGTCCGGCCTCGATATTTGACGACCGGCAGATCGAGGTAGTCTTTGATGTAGGGGACAATACCGAACATTTATCATCTTTTGTGCGTCTGATTTATAAAAGAAAATACGCGTATGGAAGTGATGTCAGACTATTCAGAGGAAAGACGATTTCTTTTCAGCCAATTAAGAGGCAGGTGGCCTATCTCGATGGAGAACTTATCAACCTGCAGTCAAACATCGTGGAAGTAAACGTGGGCGAAAAACAGCTTAAAGTGTTTTGCTGACAGAATCATGAAGAAGATGCTGCTCTTACTTGTCCTGCTGTTGATGGCGGCCGAAGCCCGATCTGATTCCACTACGGTGGACACCTCGGTCGCCATAGATACAGTTCTTTTCAGGCCGGACACTTTACTGACGCCCTACAATCCAGTAACGAACCCGGAGAACTACGAAAAACATCTGTATCAAAATCCGACCGCCGCGTTGTTCAAATCGATGCTCATACCCGGTTTGGGTCAGATCGGCAACCGGCGTTATATCAAGGGAGCTGTATTTTTTGCTTTAGACGCCTGGTTTGTCGGGGCCGCCATCCACTACGGGCGGCAGGCGGCTGATTTTCGCAGCAAATTCGAAAGCGACACCTCCATAGCAGGGCGAAATGACTATTATTTTCTTTATGAGGACCGCAAAGATGAGCGCAACAAATTTACCTGGTTCGCAGTAATAACCATGTTCGTATCGATGTTTGATGCCTACGTTGACGCTCATCTATCTGGATTTCCACAAAAAACAAATGATGATGCCGTCAGCCTCAACCTACATCCGTCTTTCAAAGGCGGAATGGCTGCCTCCATATCGCTGTCGTTTTAATCCTTGAGGATAAAGTCTCTGATGTCCAGCCCGTAATGGGCCGGATCAACCATTCGGACAATTCTACGCTCGGCATGCTCGGGGAGGGAAAGATCGATCCACTGCGGCGTTTCGAGCAACCCCTGCCTGTTGCCGACGATCTTTACGTAAGGACGGGCTTTGTCCTTTTCATTGTTGGTAAGAACCAGCGCTATCTCATCGGTAGTCAAAAGCACCAGTGTCCCGGCCGGATAGATACCGATAATATCGTTGAATATTTTGAGTAAAAGCGGATCAAATTTTACTTTCATCTGGTAATGCATTTTTTTGAGTGCCTCATCCGGAAGAAAGGCTTTTCTGAGATATACTCTCCCTGAGGTCAAAGCATCAAAAGAGTCGGCAATAGAAACAACCTTGGAAAATAGATTGAGCGGGCGTTTTCGATAGTGCAGCATTGGATAACCGGTGAAATCGGCATTGATGTGGTGTTCAAAAGCCGCGCGGGCAGCTCGGGCCGTATGAGCATCCAGCTTCAAGTTTCTCAGAACCGTTTTAGCTCCCAACAGAGGGTGCTGCTGCATTTGGATCCAATCATTTTCATTGTAAGCATCCGGCTTTTGGATCAGATCAGCCGGCAGCTTGACCTTCCCGATATCATGGAACAAGGCAGAAAACCCAAGCTGCGACAACCTCGCCCGGTCCAAATCAATCTTAACCCCTAATGTGAGCGAGTAAACACAGACATTGATCGAATGGGCATACGTGTAGTCATCAAAGTTCTTAATCGCAGCCAGCTCAAGCACCGATTGGTCGTCATTTATGATATGCTCAATGAGTGAACGGACTACCTGTTTTGTTTTTGAAGTATTGACCTCTTTACCGGCTGCCACAGAAACCATGACCTCCTCAACTACCGCCATCGACCGGAAGAAAGTGGCGCGTGCTTCAGCGCGAAATCGGCGTCTGATCTCTTCGGCAACCGGAGGCACTTCGGATTCGAGCTCCTTTGCTGACAGGAACCGTATTGACGGCTGTCGGTAAGTCTTAAGCGTTTCCGAGAGGCTCTCAAGATTGTTCGCTGTCGGCTTTACATCAGCTATAAAACTAAACAGATGTTCGATCTCTTCGAGGGTCACATCAGAGAGGAAGCTCACACCTGCCAGACCAACCGCTTCCCAATCGGTTAAAATCGCTGTAGTGTTTGACAAATCGCGGTCGTGAAAACGGACAAGTTTTTGATTGATGAAATATCGTCCCGCAATAACCTTGATCGTAACCTCGTTTGACTCTATAAACAAAGCCCTCAATAACTCATGGAAGTTTGCGCACTGACGCTTGAATGCGGGATTGTTTTTGTCAACAATCCGAGCGTTTTTGTAAAGCACGAAAAACAATCTTACGAGCTTCTCTTCCATCTGCCCCGCAACAAGGTGGGGCGCGGGCTTGAGTGCGGCATTGACCATCATTCACCCCCGAACATAATTTCACGGCGTCGGTGCAAGGCTATAGAAGCCTGTCGTCGGATGTCTGGACGCCGGCTTGAAGCGAGTTTAACCAATAGCCGTTCTCCTTTTTCGCTTCGGTTATAACTAAGTGCATCGAAAGCGGCGCGCCGATAAAAAGCCAGAGTAGGATTGCGAAACGGGTTGTATTTGAGGATCAGACGTGATAGATACCCGACCGCCATCTCGCCTCCCAACATCGAGAAGGCTGTCAGCAGTGTTTCTTGATCGCCGCGCTCCCAGGAGATAAAGTCCTCGCCGTTAATGAGTGTCGTTATCGTTTCAAAAGCAGCTGAGCTTCGTCTGGCAACTATAGAGTTGACTGCCTCTGTTCGGATTTCTCGGTCAGAGTCCATCGCCGCCTGGCTGAGAAGTTCCAAGGCTTTGTCGTTGGAGCACTTTTTAAGCGCCGTTACCAGCTCTAAACGAACCTCCCGTTTATCATGTTTGAGGGCATGCTTGAGATAATTCAAGGAGACGTCGTCGCCAATTTGTGCCAGGATACCAATGGAATTGCACACCACACTACACCGCTTGTCATAAATACCTTTAGCCACCATGTCAGGGTGGTTTCGGCCCTTAGTTGCAAGGTAGCGGCAGAGGGTTTCACTATGAAGGTGATGATCAAGCTCACCCAATAGATCGGTTATGCCACTTAATGCTTCCCACCCAAAGTTATCCAGATATTGCTCTACTTCGTCGCCGCTGATGTCAGGGTGGTTATTAAGCCCTTCAGAAAGGGCTTTCAATCGGTCACGGCTGCCGGCGGTTACACAAGCGTCTTTCAACCGCTCTGCCCAGAGTGGTTTGTCACCACGGATTTTCCCTTCCAGCTCTCTAAGAAAATGAAGTATGTGAGTGGCTTCTATGAGCTTACCTGCCTGCAAGAACTCCGTCAACACTCTTACACAGATAGTGACGGTTTCATAAAAACCGTTCATCTCAACTTCTTGAAGCAGCATTTCTTTGAGGGTCTCGGTCGTCGATTCATAGAGGTCAAACTCAGCATCCCCCCCCACTAAACTGCCAACATTTTCCTCTTCTTCGTGTGACAGCTTGAGTTCTTCATTCAAGATCAAAGCGGTATTCGTGAGAGATACAGCGCCGGCGGGAATGTCGCCAGAGTCCATTCCTCTTGAGGACCCGTCTGAAGGAAGTGAAATGCTGTCTATCCCTTCTGCCTCAGAAGCTGTGCCAGAAGGCTCTCCCTGAGCGATGGCATAGAACTGAGCACGCTCCGAAGGCCCAGTTGGTATGTGACCGCCGCTGTCAATATCAATGTCAGAGCTGTCGTCGAGGTTCTCTTCATTTGTTTCCTGCTCAAGGTTAAAAATCGATTGGTAGTTTTCAATTTGATCCGTCGCAAACTGACTTTTATCGGGATCGCCTAAAGAATATGCCTGCATGTATTCCTGAAGATTGAAGTTGCCGTCATATTCTGAGAGGGAGATGTCTTCAAGAGTTGAGAAGGTAAACCTGTTGATCTCTGCTTCCCAGAGCTGGGCGGCGAGGTCCTGTGAGCTCTGGGGAGAGTTATTATAGTCTTTAACGACTTCAAGGAGTTTGTACACGTCGTCAATTTCCAGTCCGTCCTGGAATGTAAAATCAGTAATGCCAGCCTCGAAAAAGACACCGGCCAGGTTTTCTTCTTTTGAGCGAGTCTGAAAGACAACCTCATTTTCAAACAATAGCGAGTCCTTCTGCACGGAGATTGCAATCTGGCCGTATTGTTCGACAAGGCTTACCAGCCTTTCAGCAAAAGATCGCTTCATGGACTGAGGCAGAGGGTTATCCACAGGGTAAATGGAGACGACTTTGATTACCTTGAGAAAGTCTTTCAGGATCAGGCTGATATCCCTGATGCGGTTTTCTTTAATGGCGGTTTTTGTCATGGTAAAGATCTTAACACCCTTATTCTTCTATCGGCACCCTTCAGAAACGGTTTAACACCTTGAAAGAAAGGAAAATAGACCGCCTGCCCCCGAACGATGGCTCTTACTCATTTGTCTGGTCAGTTGTTCAGTTGTATGGAATGAGAGATATATCGGCCCGGAGCAGATAGTTACCAAGGTTATATTCACGAAAGGGCACAGTCCCCACTTGAAAGACCAGGCAGAGAATAAAAAAAGAGGGCGCTTCTCTGGTTGGGTAGAGGGGGCTAGGAAACTACCCAGGGACAGCAGAGAGTCACCCTCAATATGTTAACATATGGCATGATTTGTTGAAATTGTCAAGACCTTTTTTATTCTCTCGATAAATTTATTCAGGGTAAGGCCTTGTATCGAGGCTATAATCGCCAAGCAACTATGCGCTAAAGGTCTTTTTGCCCAACTTCTTTTCTTTTTTTCTGGCCCAGATGTGGGCATCATAGCGGAAGTTGCGCAATTACGGAAAGGACATGCTGAAAGAGGTACCCTATAAAGTCGCCCTTACGGCTCCCCTAATAGATCACACTTAGTCTGTCAGAAGCGGTAACCGGCGCTGACGCGGTAAGTCTCGTTCAGCGAGCTGTGATGAAGGTAAGCAAAATCCACGGTGAAGTTATTGACATCCACCCCGCCACCAGCGGAGAAACGCCCGATGTCAAAGCCAGCACGTCCAAAGGCTGTTTCTCTGAAGCCGATCTCCAGACCATAATGGGTGTCAAGAGACACAGGGCCGCTCCAATACTGGGCCGCGCATTTGAAGTTTTCAAATTTGATGTCTCCACTTGCCAAAAGCCGCCCGGTGAGATCGGCATACGAGTACTTTATCATTATCCCCGGTTTGACGGTGGGGTAGATTGATTCGTAGTTGACTGTATCTTCTGCGTTCTTTCTGCTGTAGCGGATGAAGCCGGTTGTGATGTCAGTAACCATCAGTCCCAGATTGACATACGGGTGAACTTGATAGAGCAGCCCAGCGTCAACTGTCAATCCCTTACCGGTCTTGACACCGATGTCACGATAAATGATCTTGGCCGCAAGCCCGAAATCAAGCCTGCCAACTATCTTGCCTGAAACAGCCGCCGAAAACAGATAGTCACCGTGTGATTCCTCGCGCACCACAAAGGGGCGTCCATTGGACAGGGTGTCGGTAATCTTGATGCCCCCTCCGCCAAGATAGTACACGTAGAAACCAAACGCTTGAATGAGAGACCCGCTTCGGCCTCGAGTATCCAAGTACGAAATATAGTCATGGTTCAAAAGAGAACCGAACGTTTCCGCGTGCATAAAGACAACATAGCGTCCGTTGAGTCGGTTCATGCCGGCCGGGTTCCAGTAAGCGGTCGTTCCATCGAACGCGCCGGCGACAACCGCCCCACCCAACGCCAAGCCGCGTCCCCCAACTCCCAGCGAGAACGCCTCACCGGCATATTTAGCCGCCCACAGCTTGGGCTGAATAAAGACAATCAAGAGAAAAACGTATCTTACCATCTTCCGCATAATCTAATTTACTATTGAAATCCGAGAAAAACGACAGCAAAAAAACAATTGATTCAATCGATACAACTTTTGGCAAAAAACAGGCCTTATATCATTGCGAGAGTGGATTAAATCGATCAAACTTCATTTCACCGTAATTTATAATATCGTAATACTGGAACTCAGATGGCTATCTTAACCATAGGGAAAAGGGTGAGACTGTACCCCGAAAATGTGTTGCCATAGTTTAAGTTGGCCTTGGTGTAAATTATTCTAAAACAGGACTGTTCCGGTCGAAAATAAAGT
>CAZYRH010000068.1:0-13001 GCA_964650395.1 uncultured Ignavibacteriales bacterium | reverse complement strand
AGAATACAACCCCTCGGCTCCAACATCAACGGAAAAAGTCCTCGTAGGTCAGGAGCCTTGCGAGGTTGTGACATAAGTACATTGTCATCGCGAGCGACTGAAGGGAACGTGGCGATCTCAATAGCTTGTGCGCTGAAGAGTCATTCTTTCGTCACAGCCTCCTTGCGCTCCTGACCATTTTCACACGATCTTCTAAATAGCCAATCATTCCTCAACAACATACCTTCCATCCGATAGGTTCAAATTCATGGCAGGGTTGTGTTATTTTAGAAAACATATTTTCCAATTTGTATTCACTGGTCAGTTTTTATATAATGTCCTTCAATGGAAAACGATATCAATTGGGTAATTAGAGGGTAATCATGCTCTTCAAAATAATAGTCCTGGCGGTTTATGCCCTTATAATTGTAGCCGTGGGCATAATCGGCTTCAGAAAGACGCGTTCGTTTTCCGATTTCTTTCTTGGCGGAGGAAAGGTCGGCGCCTGGATGACGGCTTTCACATATGGAGCCGCTTATTTTTCCGCAGTGCTGTTCATCGGGTTCGCCGGAAAAATCGGATGGGGGTTTGGTTATTCCGGCCTATGGATAGCCTTGGGCAATACTCTGATAGGTGTTCTCGGTGTCTGGTGGCTTTTGGGTCATCGAATCAAAAAAATGTCGCTGGAATACAACGTTCATACTATGGCTGAGTTTTTAGATAAACGTTACAACAGCCCATTTTTGAAATTCTTTTCATCATTATGTATATTTGTATTTTTTATACCATATAGTGCCGCTGTTTTTATGGGGCTGTCATATCTTTTCCGTTCAACGTTCGGCATTGATTATGCACTTGCACTAATCCTGATGGGTGGCTTTACCGCCATATACATCGTCCTGGGTGGTTACAAATCAATTACGATGATTGACATGGTATTCGGCATGATTATGATTGTCGGTGTGATCGTACTTTTAATAAGTGTTCTTGATAAAGGCGGCGGCTTGGTAAATATCAGCAGTGGTATTTCAGCGATAGATCCGAAACTGGTATCGATAATCGGTCCGCCTGGATGGTGGCCACTATTCAGCCTTGTGTTTCTAACCAGCGTGGCGCCGATGGCCATGCCGCAGTTGATCCAGAAATTCTATGCCATAAGGGATAAACGGGCCATTCGCATTGGTATGATCGGCTCCAGTATGTTTGCTCTCATAATAACGGGCATTGGCTATTTTACAGGTGCGACGACCCGCTTTTTCCTGAATCCGGATAGTGCGCCAAGGGCCTTCAATAATGGTAAGCCGGTTTTCGACGCGCTCATGCCGGAGCTATTGACCAATGTCATTCCCGAGGGCTTATCGGTTCTCATACTTCTCTTGATTCTCTCGGCGTCAATGTCCACTCTGGCGGCGTTGGTATTGATCTCCAGCTCTGCCATAGCTAAGGATTTTTATGCCGGTTTTATCAACATTGATGTTTCAGACAAACGCCTTACATTGCTCATGAGATTGTCTAGCGCTATCATTGTGATACTCTCAGTCATCCTTGCCTATTATCGTCCTTCAACCATAGTCAGTATACTTGGGGTATCTTGGGGAGCCATCGGGTCGGTTTTTCTTGGTCCATTTATCTGGGGCCTGTTTACCAGGCGCATGAACAGAATTGGCGCTATATCGTCGTCCGTAGTCGGTCTGGCCACATGCATCGTTTTGTATGTCCAGGGCACCCCTTCGCCCCAGGCCGGGACAATCGGCATGATCGTATCGCTGATACTTAATCCAATTGTAAGCTTTTTAACACCATCTTTAGCATAGAAGAAGGGATACTAACTGATAGTCATGATAAAAAGATCATTCTTATTAATTTTAGTCGCCATTCCATTTTTCAATTCAAGTCTATCCTGCCGGCAAATTAGTGAAGGTATTGCCATAGAGTTTTCAGAGCGGTTTCGCTTTGTATCTTGGGATAATGCCGTCAGTCTGGCAGATTCGGCTCATGCGGCCAGAACATATACAAGACACAGGACTTCTATCAAAGGTCAATGGCTGCCATCGAGCAATATCGAAGTAGGCCTGAAACTGACAAATGAATTTCGGCATTACTTTGTTCCTGAAAGTTTGAAGTTTAACTTCAACGAACTGTTTGTAGATCAGTTCTATATCAAGCTCACAAATCCTTTTGAATATCCGATAGCCCTGACTATCGGACGTCAGAATATAATGCTGGGCGAAGGATTTATTGTGATGGATGGTAATCCTCTCGACGGCTCGCGCTCGATATACTTCAATGCCGTCAAGCTAGCCTGGACTATCAAACCCAAGCATAAGATCACTGCTTTCTATTCGTATCAGACGGAAACCGACGACTGGCTGCCGCTTATTCATAATCAGGAACAAAACCTGGTTGAGCAGCCGGAAGAAGGTATCGGAATATACTACACGGGGGAGTTAGATAAGTCTGAAATTCATGTCTACTACATCCGTAAGAACGTCGACAGCAATAGGGTTATGTCAGTGCAGTCGGATATCAACAGTATCGGTGCTCGATTGATCCATCCCATACTCAGTGATCTTGACTGTGTTGTAGAAAGTGCGCACCAATTCGGCAAACGCAATGATTCCAATCGTTCGGCTTGGGGAGGATACATGTACTTGGATTTCAGGCCAGCTTGGAATAAGCACCACGTTTATTTGCCATACTCCCTGGCTTTAGGCGTCATTTATCTAAGCGGTGATGATCCCCAAACCGGCCAATGGGAAGGTTGGGATCCAATGTTTGCCCGCTGGCCGAAATGGAGCGAGTCATATATCCATACTCAGATCAAAGAAAACCGGGTGGCCTACTGGACTAATATGATTTTGCTTTATGCGAAAGTGAAATTTAAATTTACTGCCAATGCTGATCTATGTATCGATTACCATCATCTCATGGCACCGCAAGAGCCAAGCGATGAATCAGCATTTCCCGGTGATCAAGGCAAAACACGGGGGGATTTGTTCATTGGGAAACTGACCTATAAGTTCAACAAGTGCTGGTCGGGTCATATACTTTGGGAAGGTTTTGTGCCCGGCAATTATTATTTTGATTCTGCTGACAGCTACAACTGGCTCAGAACTGAATTGACGTTTAGGTTTTAGTTCGGTCATGGATCACGGGATCCGAGCACCCCACACCTCGGTGAGGAATTATCTACTTGAACAACTATACTAACTCTACAAGACCCAGTTCTTGTAGGGCCGGAGCTCTATGCTCCTGCCTATTTATAATCTACCATGTGATCAACAATTGGGCAAAAGGAAACATCCCTTACGGAAGGTTCAGAATCAATGCGAGGGACTACGAGACAATTTCATAAACGGGGTGATCGAGAACGCGACTGCGTGAATCCTCCCAAGGCTTAACGCTATTAGGGTTTTTGGGCCGGTAATTAAGCAGATGAAGCGTCTGGTTGTATCTCCGATGTAGTCAGCAAGCTGTCGAGAAGAACCAACTCTGTACACAATGGTGCCGCACAGTCCTCAGAAGGTTCCCTACAAGGCATAGAACCGGCCGGTTGACATACCTATTAGCTTGCCCATATATTGCCAAAGATGAGAAATCAGAGGGTGAAAGGCCATAAAGATCAGGATCGCTCCACGCAGCCTGCGGATCTCCGGATGCTGTCCAACCAAATACTGGAACGCGCCAACAGCGGCATTCCGCGAGCACAGTTTCTTAAGGAAATGTCGCAGATGCTGGTTGAATTCACCGGCAGTGATATCGTTCGGTTAGTTCTCAGAGATCGCGGCCGGCGCTACCGCTGTGAGCTAACTTGCGATTTCAACCAGCCTTTCCGATTTGAGGCAACATCCAACCCTCAGAATGAAGGCACCGATATGGTTTGGAGTTCAGGCAGAAACGATGCTTTAGAACAATTGTGCCGCGACATAATTCATATGCGTATCGATCCATCAGCACCGTGGTTTACCAATAACGGTAGTTTATGGACTGGCGATATAGACTCTCTTTCAATCGTAGGTCTGCGTGAATCCGATTTGGATAGTGGGCCCGGTATAAGAATCGACGAGGGCTGCCATTCTCTATCTTTGATTCCAGTTGAAGCAGGTGAGGAACGTATTGGTCTTGTGCAATTGGAGTCAAAACGGGAGGGGTTTTTTGTCGAACAAGAGATTGAATCCTACGAACGCCTGGCTCAAACTCTTGGGGTCGCCCTAACCCACAGGCGCCTGCAGGTGGCGCTGCGGGAACGAGTCAAGGAGCTGACCTGTCTTTACGGTATTGCTAAGCTGGTAGCGCAGCCGGAAATCTCCCTGGATGAAGTATTGCAGAAAACGGTTGAGCTGCTTCCGCCGGGCTGGCTTTATCCTGATATTGCCTGCGCTCGGATTGTCTTGAATGATCGCACTTACGCTACCAGCGGGTTCAGGAAACCAGCCCAGAGTATTAGAGCCGATATCGTGGTAGACGGGAATAAGCGAGGCTTTGTGGAAGTGGGTTATATCTGGGGAAAACCGCAGCTCGATGAAGGCCCATTCTTGAACGAAGAGCGCAACCTTATCGACGCCGTCGCCCATGAGGTATCGATCATTGTCGAACAGAAGCAGAACGAAGATGAGAAGTTGAAGTTACAGGAACAACTACGACATGCTGACCGCCTGGCGACGATTGGCCAGCTTGGAGCCGGGCTGGCGCACGAGCTGAACGAACCGCTGGCTAATATCCTTGGGTTTGCCCAGTTGGTAGCCAAGGATCAAGATTTGACCGGTCAAACCCGACAGGATATAGAAAAAATAATCTCCGCAACTTTACATGCCCGTGAGGTGATAACGAAACTCCTGACATTTGCCAGGGAAACCACTCCGGGAAAAAACCGGATAAACCTCAATATCCTAATTGAAGACGGGCTGTATTTCTTACAGTCCAGGTGTACCAAGGCTGGGATCGACTTGTCACGCAACCTGTCCGAGGAGTTGCCGCTGATCACGGCTGACCGTGCACAATTGCTTCAGGTGTTGACCAACTTAGTCGTCAATTCAGTTCAGGCGATGCCCAAGGGTGGGCACCTTACAGTTAGCACGTCCTGCGCCGATGGTCACGTGCTGCTGACTGTTGAGGACACCGGTACCGGGATGAGCGATGAGGTGACGAAGAAGATATTTAACCCGTTTTTCACCACCAAGGATGTTGACCAGGGGACAGGTCTGGGATTGTCCGTTGTGCATGGTATCGTCACTTCCCATAGAGGAACAATTGAAGTCGAAAGCGAGCTTGGCCAGGGAACAAAGTTCGTAATTAGATTACCGGTAGAAACAGCGGCGAACAACGAGGAGAGTCGTGGTGGCTAAGTCTGAGGAAAAAGAAAGCATCCTAGTGGTAGATGACGTACTGGAAACACTCGAGGTGCTTAAGAGAAACTTGATCTCGAAAGGCTACCTGGTATACACAGCACCGGGAGTGGACGAAGCGCTTCGGGTTCTCGATACGGAATCAATTGACCTCGTTATTACGGACTACAAGATGCCCCGGGTTAATGGCCTTGATTTGGTCCGACATGTCCGTGAAAACTTCGAGGACTCTGAGGTTATGATGATCACCGGCTATGCCTCGATTGGTGGGGCGGTTGAGGCGGTCAAGTACGGAGCCGAGGATTATCTGTCCAAGCCTTTCACTGATGAAGAGCTGTTCAGCGCGGTGGAGCATGCCCTGGATAAGCTCCACACCCGGAGGGCGGCACGCGCCCGGTCAGCTAAAAAGGTTTCAGAGTCCTATGGCATCCTTGGTGAGTCAGGGGCGATACAGAGGGTGTTCGATGCTATTGGTAAGGCTGCCACGACTCCCGCTACTGTTCTTATAACAGGAGAAAGCGGAACCGGCAAGGAACTTGTCGCGCGAGCTATTCACTACACCAGTTCGCAGGCATCAGCTGCGTTTGTTCCGGTCAACTGCGGTGGCATCCCTGAGGGTCTGCTGGAAAGCGAACTATTCGGGCATGTGAAGGGGGCTTTCACCGGAGCGACTGAAACCCGCGCCGGTTTCTTTCAAACCGCGGACGGCGGCACCATCTTTCTTGACGAAATCAGCGAGACCAGCCTTGCCATGCAAGTCAAGTTGCTTCGCGTCCTCCAGGACAAGGAAGTCTGCATGGTTGGTGACACACGCACCAGAAAGGTTGACGTGCGCATAGTAGCAGCTACCAATAAGGACCTGCAAGGTCTGATCAAGAAGGAGCTTTTCCGCCAGGATCTGTTTTTTCGTCTCAGTGTTATCACTATCTCTGTCCCACCTCTCAGCGAGAGAGGAAACGATGTCCTCATCTTGGCTCGCTACTTTGCCAGCAAATTTGCCCAGGAAATGGACAAACCCCCGGTACGTTTTTCCGATGATGCCCTAAAAGCCTTGAAAAACTATGACTGGCCCGGCAATGTGAGGGAACTGGAGAATGTTGTTCAGCGATTGGTGGTCATGACTGATGGCGAAGTCGTTGACGCACCCGATCTGCCTTCATTGATGCGGTTTTCAGTACCTCGCCAAAAAGGAGTTCATCGTACACTGGCCGAGATGGAGAGGGAGCATATCCGCAATGTGCTAGCCAGTGTGCATGGTAACAAGACGCGCGCAGCGGAGATACTCGGTATCGATCGGAAGACCCTCAGAGAGAAGTTAAAAGAGGCCAAGACCTCCTAGTGCAGTGTCCCGCAAATAGGTTTGCGTATTCATTTTGAGTAGCACGGGTATCCTGCCCGTGAATCATGGGCAAGATGCCCATGCTACAGTTCAACCTACCATTTTCTACTGAACACAGATTCCTGGAACACTACCCTGGATTTGGATAGCCAGACCGGGGAATATCTCTCCGGCGGTGCAAACCTCCCCGCTTTTATCCCTACCATAAGGAACTTGATGGCCTCCTACGGCCATAGTCTTCAAGAAATGCCGACTACTGTCCGGTTACTGATCACATTGCCGGACAAGCAGATAGCTCACAGCATTCATTGACCTTCCCAACCGAGGAGATACTCCGCACTCGGATCGCATGCGATGGCACACTCGTTGCTGAGGATGTGAGTGCGGGTGCTGGCGGATCTCAGCTACCCGTGGGAAAGGAATTGCTAAATAGGATCTTTGTGCTGATGAACAATTCGACATAATTTGGGTGAAGTAGCAGTCAAACATGTTGCATCAACTGTAGGAAGGAGACGACCCACCGGTGTTGATTCGACGCACCGGCAGGCGCCAGTCTCCAGGAGGTACTGATGGAAGCCAAGGCAGTTCTGTCGCAGCGAGGGGCGCAGGCCAAAAGGGCTAGCCTTTATGAGAACGTGAGATGGCAGTACCACAAGGCGGCTGATCTTATGGGACTCGATAAGGAGATACGAAAGATACTTGCGATGACCGAAAACGAGATTATCGTCCATTTCCCAGTAAAGATGGACGATGGTCACATTGAGATGTTCACCGGGTATCGTGTTCAGCACAACAGTGTTTTCGGACCCTACAAGGGAGGGTTGCGGTACCATCCTTCGGTCGATATCGATGAAATCCGTGCGCTGGCGACATGGATGACCTGGAAGGGGGCCATCACCGACATACCGTTCGGAGGAGCCAAGGGCGGCATACGGTTCGACCCCATTCAGCACTCTGACCGCGAAATTGAAAAAATCACTCGCCGTTTTACCTTCGCGCTGGGAAACAACATCGGGCCGGAATACGACATTCCCGCTCCCGATGTGAACACCAACGCCCAGATAATGGCCTGGATGCTGGACACTTACCTTTCAACTATGTCCCCTCATGAGCGGAATCGCTGCACCCATGTGGTCACCGGCAAACCGATTGAGTCAGGCGGGAGCCTTGGACGAAATAAGGCAACAGGCCAAGGCATCGTCTTTACCATTGAAGAATGGGCCAAAGACAACAACTTCGATCTCAGCAAGGCAACGTACATCGTTCAGGGATTCGGAAATGTCGGTTCCTGGGCGTCCCGCCTGTTAATGCCCCACGGAGCGAAGTTGGTGGCTGTTGAGGATATTACCGGAGCCATTGCCAACCAGAACGGCATAGACTCGAACGACCTTGCGCGTTACGTGGCTAAAACCGGCGGCGTCGCTGGTTACCAAGGTGCCGATCCAATTGATCACGAAACCTTCATGAAAATGAAAGCCGATATCTTCATACCAGCCGCCATGGAAAACCAGATTACCGCCGACACAGCCCCTTGGTTGAACGTGAATGTGGTGGCCGAAGGAGCTAATGGACCCACTGACCCGGATGGCGATGCGATTCTCAAGGATAGAGCTATTGACGTGATTCCGGATATCCTCTGCAACTCCGGTGGGGTCGTTGTCAGCTACTTCGAATGGCTTCAGAACAAGCGCAGTGAGTTCTGGGAACTGGAGGAAGTCGACTCTAAACTGCGCAAGAAAATCACCCGTGCCTATGATAAAGTGCGTGATGCCGCCAAAGAATACAACGCCGATTGGCGCACGGCAGCATACATTGTGGCTCTGACACGTTTGGAGAAAGTATACAAGGAGCGGGGGATTTTTCCGTAATGAGCCTATTTGGTGGACAGTGGATTCTCTTACTTCGATCGCGGCAGACCGGTGCGCGGGGGAGAAACACCTGTCGTGGGGAGACGTAAAATGACGGGAACTGTCGTAGCGCAAAATACACTAATGGAGGGTTTTACCATGTCAGCGATAAAACCGTTTGTCGGACTTTGTGCGACCTGTAACAACGCTGAAAGCTGCGTTTATCGGAAACGTACCGGGACAGATGCAATATACTGCGAAATGTTTGATGATTATGTACCTCCTAGCTCTAAGGATATCCCTCCTGTCACCGTGACGACACCCGAAACCGTAGAGTCTGGAGAGTTCAAGGGTCTTTGCGTGAATTGCGCACACCGCGATACCTGTAAGCTCCCCAGACCGAAAGGTGGAGTTTGGCATTGCGAGGAATACGAATAGCGTTTGCATGTGGATGGGAGAAATGACTGCTGACGAAATTTCGGCAATTGTAGAAAAGAACGGCTCCACAGAAGAAGGGCTTATCTCTATTCTGGAGCAGATACAGGCCAGATACAGCTATCTTCCCGAAGATGCCCTGCGAGCTGTTGCAGAAGAGACCGGTCGCTCGCTGGTTGATATTTACGGCGTAGCGACGTTTTACAGAGCATTCAGTCTTAAGCCGCGGGGAAAGCACCTTGTTTCGGTATGCTTAGGGACGGCCTGCCATGTTCGTGGTGGGCCGGCCATTGCGGAAGAGGTCAAGCGGCAGTTAGGGATCAAAGCCGGTGAGACAACAACCGACAAAGAGTTCACGCTGGAAACGGTCAACTGCCTGGGTGCCTGCGCTCTCGGTCCAGTGGTTGTCGTGGACGGCCATTATTTCCCCCATATGAGGACCTCAATGGTCAAGGATATTCTCGATAAGGCTCGTACTGGTCTCGATAAAGTTGAGATTGAAACTGATCAGCGCGTGTTTCCACTCGATGTCAGTTGTGCCCGCTGCAACCACAGCTTGATGGACGCACGGCACGTGATCGATGGCCATCCGCCCGTTCGGGTGACAGTCTCTTTCAGCAACAAGCACGGCTGGATGATGCTATCGAGTCTTTATGGGAGCCACGAGGTATCCTCGGAGTATAAAATACCCCCCGATACTATTGTCCAAATGTTTTGTCCTCACTGCCATGCCGAACTGATTGGCAGTAGCAAGTGCGGCGAGTGTGGGGCGCCGATGGTGCCTATGATCGTTCGCGGAGGTGGCGTGGTACAGATTTGCTCCCGCCGTGGCTGCAAAGGTCACATGCTGGATTTGGGTGGCGCAGCATTAGAGTAACGACTGGTCGTAGACTGCTATGTGGAGAGGTCGCTAAGTGAGGAAAGTTTCAACGGTTGAGGAATTCCACGATTTTCGCCAGCGTATTGTGAGCGAAAGAGAAGCCCAGCAAGACAAACCCACTATAGTGATTAGCGCCGACACAGGAGGGCAAGCTAGCGGCATCAATGATATTATAAGGCTAATCAAACGATACATCTTGGAGAGAAGTCTCCAGGAGAGGGTCGCGCTGAGAATTACCGGCTGTCATGGGTTTTGTGAGATGAACCCGTATGTTCTCGTGGAGCCCGGCGGGCATTTTTACCCTAAGGTCAAGACAGAAGACGTTCCCAGAGTGGTAGAAGCAGCGGTGGGCGGTTTCGTGGACGAAGGTTTGATCTACAAGGACCCGTGTGAACAAAAGAGTTATCCCTGCCAAGGCGATATTCCTTTCTTCAAGAAGCAAACTCGTATTATCATGGCGGAGAACCAGAGGCTGGACCCTATACGAATTCTCAATTACATCGAACAGGGTGGGTACACAGCGGCAGAGAAAGTCCTAACTAATCCTGATCCTGAGTGGATTATTAGCGAGATAAAGAAATCCGGGTTGCGGGGTCGCGGAGGCGCTGGGTTTCCTACCGGTAAAAAGTGGGAACTGGCCCGGGCTTCCGGCAACGGACAGGAACAGAAATATGTTGTCTGCAATGCTGACGAGGGTGACCCCGGAGCATACATGGATCGCGGTGTTTTGGAAGGCAACCCTCATGCCATCATTGAGGGGATGCTTATTGCCGGAATTGCCATTGGCGCCACCCAGGGTATCATCTATGTCCGAGGTGAATACCCGCTGGCCATCAAGCATACCCTGATCGCCTTGCGTCAGGCGCGAGACGGCGGCCTTTTGGGACAGAATCTCCTCGGCACCGGCATTGATTTCGATATCAACATCGTCCGCGGCGCAGGCGCCTTTGTCTGCGGTGAGGAAACGGCTCTTATCAAGTCCGTCGAGGGACGCATGGGTGAGCCTCGTCAGCGGCCACCCTATCCCATCGAGAAGGGCCTCTGGGGCCATCCCACCTGTATCAACAACGTCGAGACGTTGGCCAACATCCATGTGATTATCGACCGCGGAGGTGAAGAGTACGCCAAGGTAGGTGTGCCCGGAAACACCGGAACGAAGATATTCTCCCTGGTGGGGAAAATCAAAAACACCGGTCTGGTCGAGGTCCCGCTGGGTACGAAAATCAGCGAGGTCGTCTACGATATCGGTGGCGGCCCAGTCGGCAAGGCCAAGATTAAGGCGGTACAGACGGGCGGACCGTCCGGTGGCTGTATTCCGGCCAGTATGTTCGATCTCCCCATCGATTACGAAAGTTTGGCTCAGGCGGGATCGATAATGGGGTCGGGCGGCATGATCGTCATGGATGAAAACACCTGCATGGTGGATATAGCCAAGTACTTCATGAACTTCCTCAAAGACGAGTCCTGCGGCAAGTGTTTCACCTGCCGTAAAGGCACCCAGCGTATGTACGAAATCCTCGACGATATTTCAAAGGGTCAGGCAAAGATGGAGGACCTGGACCTGTTGGAAGAACTGGCGCTTGTCGTGAAGGATACCACCATGTGTGGTTTAGGGCAGTCAGCTCCCAATCCGGTTCTTAGCACTCTGCGCTATTTCCGCAACGAGTATGAGAGGCATATCAAGGATAAAAGATGCGATGCTTTTGTCTGTAAGGAGCTGGTAGGAGCACCTTGCCAGTCCGCCTGTCCGCTCGGCACCGAGGCCTGGCGCTACGTTGCTCATATAGCGCGCGGTGAGTACGAAGACGCTTATCGAGTCATCCGTGAAGCGAATCCTTTCCCGTCGGTATGCGGGAGGGTCTGCCATCATCCATGCGAAGATAGATGCCGGGCAGGTACCAGCGGAGGCGAGCCGGTGGCTATTCGTGCTCTCAAGCGTTTCATTACAGACCGCATTGACCCATCGACATATAAACCGCAAAGAGTGGCGTGGACCAAAGGTGAGCCCCCGCAGGTGGCCGTAATTGGCTCCGGTCCCGCCGGTCTCACCACAGCTCATTATCTTTCCTTGAAGGGCTATAAAGTAACCGTCTTTGAAGCTGAGAATGAGTCCGGAGGGATGCTCTTCTGTGCTATTCCGTCCTATCGTCTACCACGGGAAGTCATCAGAAACGAGATAAATGCCCTTCTGGATGAAAACATTACAGTCAAATGCAACATCGCGCTGGGCCGTGACATTACTGTTGATGGCCTATTTAAGGACGGTTACAAGGCAGTCTTACTGGCGCTAGGGGCGCACAAGAGCCGACCGCTCCATCTAGAAAATGAGGACGTGGCTGGCGTCTATCCGTCAATTGAATTCCTTAAGGCCTTGAATATGAGAGGTGAACATTTGGCTCAAGGTCGGATCGGTGTTATTGGTGGTGGCAACTCTGCCATTGACGCCGCACGAATGGCTCTGCGTCAGAAAGATGTCGACAGCGTCACTATCCTCTATCGTCGGACCCGCGACGAAATGCCCGCCTTTGCCGAAGAGATCGAGGCCGCTGCCCAGGAAGGAATCAATATCCAGACGCTGGTCACTCCCACCAGGGTCGTTACCAAAGATGGACGCCTGTCGGGTCTTGAATGTGTACGGAACAAGTTGGGAGACGTTGACTCCAGTGGTCGGCGACGTCCGGTTCCCATAAATGGCACCGAACACATCATTGAACTTGATACACTGGTTGTGGCCATTGGCGAGGACTCAGGGGTTGATGCTATCGGGCCTGCACGTTTGAGTCGGATTGAGACAACTAGGGCAAATACTGTTAAGGTTGATCCGGCCACGCTTCTTACCAACCGTCTGGGAGTATTTGCTGCAGGTGACGTCGTTACCGGCCCCAATACAGTAGTTGAAGCCATCGCGGCTGGCAAGAAGGCGGCGGTGATGATCGATCGTTTTGTGCGCAACGAGAAGTTGGTGCAACCGGCTGAGCCGTGTCTGCCGAGGGTCTACATCGAGCCGGTCACGATGGACGCAGAAGAGGCTCAGTCAACTGACCGCGTTGAAACTCCACGCGCCCCGGCAGAATGGCGCAAACGCAACTTTGCCGAAGTGGAAGTATCACTCTCCATTGACGAGGCAACCCATGAGGCTTGTCGATGCCTTCGCTGCGATCTGGAATTTACTAAGC
>CAZYRH010000067.1:0-13385 GCA_964650395.1 uncultured Ignavibacteriales bacterium | reverse complement strand
TTGTTGCCAATGATGCCGACCGGATAGCCCATAATCCGCGCAAAGCCGGTCACCAATGTGGCTCCGTATAGCTCCTTGAACTCATGGAAACGCGAGCCGTCAACTAAGCGCGCGATCACTTCACGAATATCATACGGCTTGCGGACGTCGTGCGGGACTATGCCGTAGAGTTCCTCGGGGTCATAATACGGGTCTTCGGACTCGGTGCAGTCAAGCTCAGTTCGGGGAGGCAGGTTCAGATTCTGCACGATATTGCGGCAGATTTGCAGCGCGTGCTCATCGTTCTGAGCGTAATGGTCGGATACACCAGAGGTGCGGCAGTGGACATCGGCGCCACCCAGCTCTTCGGCAGTCACAACCTCGCCGGTAGCCGCCTTCACCAGCGGCGGGCCACCGATAAAAATTGTCCCCTGTTTGCGAACAATGACAACTTCGTCCGACATGGCTGGCTGGTAAGCGCCACCCGCTGTGCAGGAGCCCAACACGGCTGAAATCTGCGCGATCCCTTTGGCTGACATACGAGCTTGATTGTAGAAAATCCTGCCAAAATGATCCTTATCGGGGAACGTACCCGACTGCAGCGGCAAAAAGATGCCACCGGAGTCCACGAGGTAAATGCACGGCAAGTGGTTGGTCTCAGCGATGTCCTGGGAGCGGGCATGTTTCAGGATGGTGATGGGATAGTAGGTGCCTCCCTTGACGGTGGCGTCGTTGACTATCACCATCACTTCCCGTCCGTGTACGATACCGATGCCGGTGATAATACCTGCTGCCGGGGCCTCGTTATCATACATATCATACGCTGCAAGCGGACTTAGTTCGAGGAAGGGAGTATTACGGTCAAGAACACGCGACAGACGATCTCTGGAAAGCAGCTTTCCCCGGTCGGTGTGGCGCTTGCGCGACTTTTCCGGCCCGCCCAGCTTCACTTTTTCCAGGCGTTCTTTGAATTCAGTGTGGAAGGCTTTGTTTTTTTCGTGGTTTTCTTTATATGTATCTGATTTCGTGTCAACCTTTGATTCAATACGAAACATACTCAGCCCTTCTAGCCTGGGTGATTATTCGCCAGCACGGTGAGGTCGTCGCTCCAGTACACGCCCAGATTTATGATTAAAGTCCGCTCGCTCAATCTTGCAACAATTCCATCCAACTCTAATAAGCCATTGCCTGGCAGCAGATAACATCGATACCGCCAGCTATCGGCTCAGAAATATATGCTTCTTAACTGGGTTTGTAAAGTGGTAACGGTGACACTGGAATGTTTGAAAAGAAAAATAGAACTATTCCTTATTGTGTTCGGTCGGGAATGCCCTGGGCTTAGCTGGCTTTCAGAGAGGAAGGGGTATGATTCCAGTTCAGGTCGTGATACAATTCCAACCACTTCCATTTGATTTGAGACCACGAGTAGTTCCCGGCTGTCAATTTAGCCTGCTGAGAGAGCTTTTGTACCAGCTCGGGTGATTCAACCAGCTCGATAATCCGGTCCGCCAGCCCCGAGGGGTCGTTGGGTCTCACGAGAAGCCCGTTGACACGATCATTGACGACTTCCGGAATGCCTCCGGCGCCGGTTGTCACAGCGGGCAAGCCCACAGCCAGAGCTTCCAACAAAGAAGTCGGTAGGCCATCAATCGTTGAGGCGTTTACATACACGTCAGCCTCAGCAAAGAGGTCAGCTAACTGATGAGGGCTGAACCCTCCTGTAAAATTAATTCCGTTTAGTTTTTCTTTTTCGACCAGCCACTCCAGCGACTCCCGTTGAGAACCATCACCGGCAATGACCATTTCCGAACGAGGGTACTTCTGTTTAACAAGCTTAAATGCTTCTATCACACATGAAATGTTATTTCTATTCTCAAGAGAACGAGCGACGATTAGTTTTGGTTGAACGGAGGTGATTATTCGTGGGCGAAACATATCTCTATTGACGCCGTCAGGAACTACCTCGACGGTGACATTGTACCGAGAAAATATCTCTGCCAGATAGTTCGATGAGACAAGTATAGTATCACAGAGGCTAAGAAAGGGGAGAAACCACCTGCCGACTCTCTCAAGTTCTACTTCAGCTTGATTTCGATGATAGCTCAAAACCACTTTTTTGCCGAAAAATCGCCCCAGAATAAGAGCCGGTGCCAACTTGAGAAAAGAAGACATCTCAGACGGGAACACAAGGTGAACAATGTCATATCGTGGTATGGACTTCACCAAGTCTCTTATGCAAGCTAATCGACTTGCCGGCTTTGAGAACAAGTCCTCTTCGGAGAATTGCATTACTTGTGCCGAGGCTTCGGTATTGTTCCCGAAGCAAACTCTGACTTGCCAGCCTTTTTCTCTCAGGAGATCCCAAACGACATTAAGATGACGTGAGGCCGTCTGATAGCCGCTATTGCCAGACAACACCAACAAAAGTCCTGGCTGTGGATTCATATCTTTACGATCCACGCTGGTAGGTTGAGCAATGTCCTTTTCCTGTGAAATAGTCATAAGTAATTACCTAAAAACAGTTGCTGGCAAATACACTTCCTTTACTTAACTTACCTAAGCGTCCCATCATTATCTTCTACCCCAAATCTGCGCGCTGGATTTTTAATTTTACTGTAATTCGCCAGCAGCCCTCTGCCGGCAATAGAGATTTGCCTTTACCGATATAAGTCAGAAAATGTAGAAATTTCAGGTTTGATATGTAGTGAAATCACCTGACAACTACAGAAGCGGTACAAAACCGCTGTCCGTATCCTCTTGTAAGGAAGATAGTTCACGGACATAGTGAGAGGCTTGAAGTTCAATCCGAACCCAGGCAGAAAACGACGTTCACCGTACGAATACCGTGTTCATTGGCAACGGCATAGTATAAAATAGGCAGAACTCAGAGATACTTGGTCGGCAAGCGCTGCTAAATCTCCTTAGCCAATTCCACAATCCGTTTGTAGGGGAGGGCTATCCAGCTTTCCGCCTGAAGAGCGCCATTGGACAGACTTATCATGGAAACTTTTGCGGCCACCTCTTCGTCAGGAGCCTCATAAATGTCCATGAAGTCATACTTCCCCAAAAGACCGTAGTGGGCAACAAACTTGACCTGGGGGCATTTTTCTTTCACCTGATCCAGCCAGGCGCGGCCAATGGAAGCTCTATCTTTCATCTTGGATGTCACCTCCGGCGAAAGTTTGGTCATCAAAATGAATGTTTTCATCTTTTTCCTCCAATGATTATCAAAATTGCTTACTCGGCAAAGAACATCTCACAGTCAGGTGGTCTACCTCTTACGGCAGGATAGATATTCTCCGGGTCGGTTCACAATAAACCCATCCCAAAGGATATGCCACTCCGTCTGGCTACAGCAAAGAATATAAGAAAAGGTCACCTCTTGTCTACTATGAAATAGCTTGTCGGTGATTGAAGATTGTTTTCTCGGCTGGAGAGTTCAAAGCGCATACTTGGCACAAATTAAAAGCTCGCCTCACGGCGAGCTATGATCTATATGGAGCCAAGGGGGGTCGAACCCCTGACCTCTTGACTGCCAGTCAAGCGCTCTCCCAACTGAGCTATGGCCCCATTCTTTCAACTAATTAGTATAACCTCATCTTCGGAGACTGTCAATCAAATATTAACGTATTAACGCAAAAGTAATACAGCGATAGTTGATTACCATACTGCTTTTGACAGCGCTATAAACTACGGACATTTTCCCTTTCGCCTCGTGAACTATGTGTTGGGAGTAGGGAGACTGTCCTAAAAGTTAGTTTTCAAGGTTCTATGGAGATGGGGACGAGACGGGAGACAGTTTGCGGTGAAGTTTGTCATTCCGGCGAAAGAGTGTGTTGAAAAACATAGAAAGTGTCATAGCGAGGAGCGAAGCGACGTGGCTATCTCGTTGTCATTCAATAGTTGAGATTGCTTCGTCCGCCAAAGGCGGACTCGCAATGACGAGAACGGGACTTTTTCAACAAGCCCGAAAGCAGGAATCCAGAAGAAGTATCTATATGTTCACCAACACACTACGCATAGCAAGTCGGAAATAATCAGAAAGATGGATTCCCGTTTTCACGGAAATGACGAGGTTACTCTCTTTCCCTCATTACGGACTTATGGTGCAACCTCTAGGCACCCAAAAGGTGGAGTGTCAATAGTGACACCTTGGATAAGGTAGTCTACAATGTCTGGCCTTGTTGCTAATCCGTTGCCTGTTATAGTGTTGTATTGAGAGTTAGGGAGAGCAGACTATAGCCTGAGACCTACATACTCAAACGCCTCACGGTATCTGCATCGGTGTAGGCGTGCCACCATCACAAAAATAGACTGTAATGGCCTGCTATCGAGTAGGGCATGCATTTTTGTTTACCTGTAAATTCTTAACCAATTGGCATAAAGAATCTTAAGGAAAAGACGATTATAACACAAAGGTTTAGACAACGGCGGGCATCGACTCTGCCTAGTCAATGTTCGCAATCGTAAACGATCCAAACTAAGGAGTAAGGTATGGCTATGCGCAGAACCTTTCCCACGAAGCACCGTCCTTACGTGCCTCGCAGCAGGTCACCGCGCCGAGTGGCACGCCCGTGGACCAGAGAAGAAATCGCATTCATGCGCAAGTTCTATCGGAACTACGAGACAGCATGGATTGCCCGTCAGCTTGGACGCACAGTTTATTCTGTTCGCTACAAGGCTGTTGACCTGAATATTCGTAAAGCCAGTCCGACAATCTGGAAAGGCAACACCGGCAATGCGAACGCATTCCATCGTCCTACGACCGGACGTTGGAACCAGACAACCTGGACACGCAAAACTCGTCCCCGTCGCTCTACGCGGACCCGGACAATGCGTGCCGTCACCCGGCGCCGGACACCTCGCACCGGCAAGCCTCGTCGCACTAACCGTAACTACATGTAAGGTGACGAGTCATTAATAGGACTATAAGGGAACTTTTCTCTATAGGCCCGCTTTCAATAATGAAGGCGGGTCTTTTGTTTTAGGAACGTATGAAGTATCTTTCATGGTTGGCATGTCGATATAGAATATAGGAGGAAAGAATGCCGGTAGTCAAATATCAAAACATCAAACTGTCTAAAGTAGAGATGGAAGGAGCGAAAGGAACGTACAAGGCCAACGTCATCGGCAAGCCGGAAGGCTGGCCTGGACACACGCTACGGGTGTTCCGCCTTCAGCCGGGTGGGTACACTCCGCGGCACCAACACGACTGGGAACATGTCAACTATATTATCAGCGGAGGGGGCCGTCTGCGGATCGGCGAAGAGTTGTTCGACCTGAAAGAGAAGGACTTCGCTTTTGTCCCACCCAACACCGAGCACCAATTTGAGAATCCGCACGATGAGGATTTTGAGTTTATTTGCATAGTGCCTAATCTGGGCAACAACTAATGCAGCGGGACCCACGAGTGAGATTCTCGCGGCCAAAAGTACTTGCCATTCTGCCGCGACGGCATATATTTATTGCGCCTCGGGTCGGAGTTGATGAGAACTCTGATTGGAGCAGCCGTTTTATTATGACGGCTTCAATAGAAGCGACAAAACTGACTTGTAGATGCGCCATTAGCTCAGTTGGTAGAGCAGCTGACTCTTAATCAGCGGGTCCGGGGTTCGAGTCCCTGATGGCGTATTTTTTTATTATCTCAAACTATAACTCCTCAATTTCCAAAGAATCACTGAGCATAGTAAAATGGGGAAGGTCACTCCGAAAGTTGTGACATAAGTCCATTGCTTTCGTGAAGCGGGAGCATCAATTCCGGAGGGAGTATCTGCAACTCCGCTTAGCAGCGGGCTTTCCGCCTGCCGTCAATTGGTGAGAGACAAGCCCCCATTGCTCTATGCGAGGTACGGTTTCTGTCTTTTGTTTCAACCTCGTAGGCATCTCCATGAGACGAAAGATACTTTTACCCCTTGCGTTACTTCTTGAGAGGTGCTTTATTTGATTGTTGCCGGGTCTCTGTAAAACCGGCAGCAAAAAATAAGAAGAACGGACAGGTAATAGATGAGTAAAAGAGAAGCAATTCCAATTGGGATAATCATTTTGGCCACTGTGGCTGTCTGGTATTGGAGTTCCTCTTCAACTATCTCGTCGTTTTCAAATCAATCACTGCAAGCGCAGACTTCGACCGAAAAGACGAGCGACTCAGGGGCAGTCACTGACAGCATCGGCAAGGATACCAGTAGCCACGGTACACCCGATATATTATTCCCGGAAAAGTCGTACGATTTCGGCACCATTGCCCAGGGCTCAACGGTGTCGCACAAGTTCGTGGTTCGTAATACTGGAGATGCGCCACTAAAGCTAATAAAAGCCAAAGGATCGTGAGGATGCACAGCGGCCGTCTTAACCAAGACTGCCATTCCCCCGGGCGGGGAAGGAGAAATAGAGGTTACTTACAAAAGTGGTCGCCATACAGGGAAGCAGAAAAAAACTATTTCCGTTATCTCTGATGACCCGTCCAACCCGACTACAAGTATTTATGTGGAAGCTTTGGTTGAGGTTGAGTTTGATTTTGATTCCTATGTCCTTAGTTTTGGTAGCGTTTCCCAGAACGATTCTTTGACCAAGAGCGCCTTTATACAGGTCAAGGATCCCAAGAAAACAAAGATCACCGATATTACTACTTCTTCGCCATTTGTTAATGCCAGACAGGTGAAACCTCCCGTTTTAGAGGGAAATAAAACCAAGATTGAAATAGAGGTGACCCTGTTACCAGGGTTACCTCCCGGCAGGCTCTCTGAGACAGTCACTGCCCACTCTAACCTGAAATCCAAGCAGGTAGCCACTTTGCGTCTCTCCGGATCAATAATCGGTGAGGTCGAAGTGACTCCTGAGAATCTGCGGTTTATTATCAGAGATTCTGTGAATCCAGGGGATGAAAGCGCCACACAACGCTTGGTCATTCTTAACCGAGCAGAGGGAACACCGCTTCACATACTTGAGGTGAAAGATCAGAATGACCGGCTGCAGTTAGTCCTCAGGACGGTTGAAGAGGGGCAGAAGTACGAGCTAACAGCGGCTCTTAAGCAGGAAGTCCTAAGCACAGGTTCCAATTTGAGCGGTTCTATAGTCATCGCTACCGATAACCCCAAGCAGAAGGAAATTACCGTCAAGTATAGCGCGTTTTTTATGGGAAATAGACCGAAGTAAACAGTTATCGGGCGCTAAGAACCAACGAATAGGGGAGCTTGTAAGCTATCATTATTGATATGAGTATGAATCACACCTGATATCCAAATACAACCCCTATGGATTTCCGGGTGTGCAAATAACGAACAGTGCCACTTGCCCCTGCTGCTATTAATTCCTTGACCTTTATTACCGATACAATGAAAGATAAGTGCATCCTGTAACACACAGAGTACTACAGCTATGGCGAAAATCGATCAGCTTTTGCAGATCGTCAAAGAAGCAAAAGCAACGGATTTGCATCTTGCAGCCGGGAGTGTGCCCATAATCAGAGTCAACGGGCAGCTTGAAAAAACCAGGCACAAAAAACTCACCACGGAAATTATCAAACAGCTCATCTATGAAATCCTGTCCGACGACCAGATCAGAAGGTTCGAGAGAAGCGGTGATCTCGACGTAGCCTACAGCGTGAAAGGTGTGGCACGGTTTCGCATCAACATATTTCGGATGTACAGAGGTATCGGAGCAGCTGTCAGGCTTATCCCCGACCAGGTCCTTGATCTGGTTACCCTTGGCTTTTCCAAAACAGTTTCCAAAATGGCGGAAAGCAAATCAGGGCTGGTGCTGGTTACAGGGCCAACCAACTCTGGCAAGACCACCACTCTGTCATCAATGGTCGACCACATTAACACCAATTCTTCCAAGCATATTATCACCCTCGAAGACCCGATTGAGTACGTCCATACCAACCAGAACTCACTGATAACCCAACGTCAGATTGGCCTTCATGCCGAGTCGTTTGCCTCAGCGCTGCGAGCGGCTCTGCGAGAAGACCCGGACGTCATCTTGGTGGGGGAACTACGCGATACGGACACAATTTCCCTTGCCATTACCGCTGCGGAGGTCGGTTTGTTGGTTCTGGGGACATTACATACCTGTACCGCCGCGGGGACGATTGATCGGATTATCGATGTATTCCCCCCCGATCAGCAGCAGCAGATTCGGATCATGCTGGCCGATACCCTCATCGGCTCTGTTTCCCAGCAACTTCTGAAGTGTGCCGACGGCACCGGACGGGTGGTGGCGTATGAGTTGTTGATCCGCACCAGCGCCATAGCCAACTTGATCCGAGAGGGGAAGACTTATCAAATTCCGAATGTGATACAATCGAGCCGTAAAAAAGGTATGCGTTTATTGGATAATCACCTGAAAGCCCTGGTTGATTCTGGTAGTATTTCGGCTGAGGAAGCGGTGCGGGTGGCTGTGGACCCGTCGCAGTTTTATGAGAAGGTTACGCAGGACGAATCGGAATTGGTGGAAGTGTAAATGGGCAAGAAGGCGCCAAAACTCAGACTAGATGAGATTCTCATCAAAGAAGGTCTCATATCTGAAGCCCAGATAAAAGAAGCCCTCATGCGACAGAAAGCGCATGGGGGAAAGTTTGGCTCCCAGTTATTATATCACCGATACATAGATGAAGCCGGCTTGGTGAAAGCGCTGGCAAAGCAGTTCAATCGTGAGGGGGTAATGCTGTCCGGGCTGGAGATACCTGAGACGATCATCAAGTTTATTCCTAACAAAGTTGCTTTTGCTCGCAAGGTCATACCTTTTGATTATGACCCCGAAAACAACATCTTAAAAATAGCTTGCGAAGATCCGACCGACCAGAATCTTGTCAATGAACTGAACTTCGTAGCCCGGGGGAAAGAGGTTAAACTGTACGTTGCCGCTGAACTCGCTTTGAACACCGCCATTGCTAAACATTACCTGGGGCGAGACGTTTCCCTTGACGACAATTTATTGCTGGAGATTCCCGATGAGGCCACCGAGGCGGGCACGGTGCCGGTTTCTTCCTTTGGAGAAGCAGCAGGTGCGGCTGACGACTTCCGCGAGACGATTCTGCTCGTTACCGATGAGGAATACTCCGGGCCGCTTTTGCAGTCTATTCTGGAGCGAGATAACTACCAGGTGGTAGCGACTGATTCAGCCGATGACGCCATCGACTTGATCGGTGGCAGGCAGTTCCACTCAGTGTTCATAAAAGATACCGTCTCCGGAGACTATATCGACCTGATTGACAGATTGCGCAAGACATCACCCCAGACAAGTGTGCGTTATTATGAATCGGCCTCATCGCTGATGTTAAATGAGGACGCTACAATAACAAAAGGGGATCTGCTTATAAAAAGTCTTGACCTGTTTACCTCGCTGTTGTCATCGAAGTACAAACTGCCCACTAACCATAGCGGCACGGTAGGGCAATATGTCGATAAATTGTGTCGCAAGATCGGCCTTCCTGACAAAGAGCGGCTGATGATAACCTGCGCTGCCTATTTACATGATCTGGCCAAATTCTATTACCGTACCGAAAACAAGAAAGATTACCGCGCGACTATTGCCCTCACCGCCAAGTTTTTGGAATCGCTGAGCTACTCTCCGTTGGTTGTTCAGATGCTTCGTTCCATGTACGTCGACCTCGGGGGGAAATATACCAAACGTCTTCCCGTGGAGATCCTCGGCGGCAACATTGTTACTATAGTCGACCTCTTTTGTGACAATGTCCCACTTACCGAGCGGTTATCACTTGACAGATTTGAAGCCATCAAGAAGAAATTACGCGACTTGAGCGGAAAACTCTTTTTGGGTGAGGTGGTGGAAGCGTTTATTGTGATGATTCAGCAAGAGATACTTCAGCTTCAGACAGTCACGAAAGAGTGCCAGGTTATGATTTATGCGAGTGATGGTGACTCACTTTTTCCGGTCGAACTTCGCCTCAAACACGAAGGATTCAGGACAGTATCAGAACGTTCGTTAGATTCATTTATCGATCTGTTTTTACGCAGTCAACCGGATATGGTCGTTTTGCTCCTGCCCGGAAAACCGACCGACGTTTCACGCGTGGTACAAAGTCTCTCAGAAAAGGGAATAGACTTCACAAAAACCCCCACATTTGTGATGGTTGAAGACTCTTCAACTTCCGGGCTGACCAACTTGTTTGAAAAAGGAATTGAGGATATCATTACCCTTGAGGGGAACCTTGACTTACTCATGGTCAAAATGCATAAAGTTCGAAACAGGATTCAGACAGAGAGTCAAGAAACAGCAGCTGGAAAGCACACCGGAAGCTCCCGTGGCCGTTTGTCAGATATGAACTTGATTGACCTGTTGCAGGCTTTAGGACCCAGCCGCAAAACGGTCAAGATTACAATGGCAACAAGAGACTCTGAAGATGGGGAATTTGTCATATACCTCCGTCAAGGGAACATCACTTACGCTCAGTTCAAAGAGAAGGTCGGAGCGGAAGCAGTGTACGAAGGTATTGCGTGGACCGACGGTACATGGACTGTCGAACCGGTTTCGACCGAGAGCCTGCCGCCGCCTAACAATGAGCTTGCCAATGAATCGGTTTTGATGGAAGGCTGCCGCCTTCTGGATGAGAGAGTGAGAGCCGGTCAGCTCCTTTGAGCGGTGCCTACTCCCCCGACTGCTTTTTACCATCCATCTATGTCTTAGCTGCCCGCCTCAACAGATCAATCTTGACTCGCTGTCGTCTCCGGATATCCCGAGGAACTTGCTTGTAATAATGCGACGCTCTTCGTGCGACTCGTTCGGCTTCAGCATCCATCGCCAGTTTCTCATAACATTGGTACAAGCGATAGTCGCACTCGATGAGGTTGAAATAGTTTCCTGAATCCGTCGCCACTCGCTCGCGAAGCAGGCGAAAGGTTGACAGGGCATTCCGGTAATCCTTCTTTTCAAAATAGGCTTTCGCCAGCGGCCAGAGGAGAGCTTTGCCGTCAGGATACTTTCTCAACATCTCGTGACAATTGAAGATTACCGAATCATATTCCTTTATATCCAATTGGACCAAGATCAAAGCGCTGCGAGCTGACTCTTGCGAAATAACTGACGAATCAACCGCGAGATACAGCTCGGCAATCCCTTTCTCACGTTCGTCTTTGAACAAACCCACCCAGCGCAGGACACCTGCTTTGGCAGATTTCCAATAATGATATAACCCAAGGCCTACATACAGATCGTACAGGCTGCTGTCGTACTCCAGTCCCCGCTGGTACTCACTCTTAGCCTGGCGGGCCAACTTGATTCCCTCAACGAATGAACCAAAATGTGATGTCCACAAGGCCCGGTACGCCTTGGCATGCCCCGAAAAAAGACACATCCAGGCACACGTAGAAGCTGAAGCAGTATCGATTATATTTGAAGCCTTTGACAGGGTAGTCTCAATGAGTTGATTAAATTGCTCGCTATACAGGTTTTCTTCGCGGTCTAACATTTCGCTCGTGAGATTGATAGCTTGGCACAAATATCCAATCGGATGATCAGGGTATTTGTCAATCATTATAGTCGTCAGTGACTCAGCTTCGTGGAACTTATCATTATAGAGCAGTTGCTGTATTTTGGCTAAGTATTCAATCTTGTTGCTGTCAAGATAGCCAGCAGCGGAAATAGAAGCAGGAACTATCATCAACCCGGTTGCAACCATCCATATCAGAAGTACCTGTTTCATAGCATTCAGCAGTGCCCAAGAGCCACTGTCTGTCCAAGCCGCCGGTTGTAGAGCAAAACCGGTCTACGCTTACAGACTTCAGCAAGGACTGAAATGGCCGAGTGATACGCAATGATAAACTATTTGAAATTAGATAGCGGCGTGGCCGGGGATAAAATCGAAGAGCTTGACGCTCTGATCGGTCGTGGCTGTGATGATCACTGCTGAGTTGGTTTTATGATAGACCAAACGGCAGCCACGACAATTGTAATCGTAGAAGTTGATATGATGTTTCTCAACCTTGGTGTCTTTGAGATCATCCGGTATTTCAAAGCAATCGCATGGAGCTACAAAGACCGATACTACCTCATCATCGTTACAGTAAACAAAGTGTGCCATTTCAGTTCCCATGATCTCTTCGGTCTGCCCTCCAACCAGAGAAAAGCCGGCTACGCGGGGAGAGACATTATAACCAAGCTTATCACGGGCAATCAGAATTGTCAAAAAGGTACAGGAATCATTCTTAAAGGCCCCGGGATCATCGGCCACGGCCCAGTGGGCTCGCTCAAGAGGGATGTATAGAGTCTGCTGACGATAATAATCACGAGCCCAAAATGCCACCGCAATCAAAATCACCAGCAAAGCCGCTGCCGCTAACATGGCAGCGGTTCGCCTAAAAAAAGGATGACCCTCTATCGAGGCTTGCCTCCGGTCGATCTGATCCAACCTGACCAGAAGTTTTGATTTGAGGGTGTCCAAGCTGCGGGAAGGTTGGTTGGCTTTCAGCTTTTCATTGATAAACTCCTGGATGGCGCCCTGTATCCGGTAGACCTCAAAGCACTCTTTGCAATGATCGAGGTGCTCTTGAACTTTTTTGACATCGATATCGGAGGCTTCTTTATCGATTATTGCATACAGTAAACTCAGCGCTTCCTGACAGTTCATTTTGTACTGCTCTTGATGTAGCCGTTTTTAACCGCATAATCCAGTAACGCCCTCTGCAACAGCTTCCGCCCACGATGCAGCCGGGACTTTACGGTACCCAACTGAAGGTCCATTATATCCGCAATCTCTTGATACGAGAATCCTTCCAGGAAGGACAGAATCACCACCAGCCGGAAGTCATCGGGCAAGTTTTCAATGGCATTTTTTACGTCGTCGTCAAAAATTTTAGCGAAAAACTGTTGGTCAGGATTTTCTGTCGTGCTGTCTGCAGCCAGTTGTCCATAAAGAAAATTGTCGTCCAGCTCGTCAACGTTCACGGTCAGTGGCGAACGGGACTTGGAGCGGTACTCGTTAATGAAGATGTTTGTCATAATCTTGAACAACCAAGCCCGGCAATTCGACCCAGGCTCAAATCGATCCCAGAATCGATAGGCCTTGACATATGCTTCTTGCACCAGGTCTTCGGCATCATTTTCATTCTTAGTCATCCGAAGTGCTGTTCGATAGAGAGCTTCCATATGAGGCAAAGCTTCAGCTTCAAAGCTTTTACGTTTTTTCAACTCTTCGGCTTTACCGTTGGCCATTGAGCAAATCCTCAGCCTGGCACGACCGGTGAAGCATACTTAGGCTTACTTTCCTTAACATTTTGACCGGTCGTTGGGTTCCCCTCGACAGCATAATTGTCCTTTCAGAACACGGTATTGACTTATATAAGTCTAAGAAAGAAAAGCAACCTTCACTTACTCGCAAAGATTATAAATAACAACCGATCACTTATTATGCAAGATTTTTCGACAATTCTTTGGCTGCTTCTCTTATCCGG